>CAKUWM010000107.1 GCA_934699305.1 uncultured Saprospiraceae bacterium
GTCCTCTTTTTTGCCTCTTCTCCACTAATTACTTCTCGGCCTTTCTCCAATCTTATTAGCAAACCTTCCCTATCCTCATTCAGCTTTTTAATTTCAAGGATTACCTCAAAGTTCGCCACCTTAATCCTATCACTTTCAAGTTGGTTATACGGGATTTGTAAAGCATGTAACGAGTCATTAGAAGTATTGAGTTTTTGAATAACCCTGTCCAATTCAAGTTGTAAATTCTCTTTTTCAATCCTTTTTTTATTACAATAAATAATGAGTTCCGATTCATTTTTAAACAAGTGAAAGAAGGTATTATAGGCATTTTCAAAGGCAACGATGTGTTCTTTCTTCTTGTCCATTGCCGGCTTTAATTCGTTCAACTGATTGAAAAGAGCGATATTGGTCTGATGCTGTTCCCATTCTTGGAGGGCTTGAAGAAATTGTTGATATTCGATGTTAATTTTATGATGAATTTCCGTATTCAGTTTCAATTCATTTTCCAGTTCAATCAATTGTTTCTGGAGAGTCGTCGTCGTTTCTTCAGAAATCTCTTCGTATGCAGATAATTTGCCGGAAAGCTGGTCTTTATCCGTGCGATTCTTACTCATAATTTCCGAAGTCTTATCTTGCAAATCGAATCGATGCAAATCAAATATCTCCATCATCATCTGTGTCCGATCCTTGGCCCCTAATTCAAGAAACTCTTTAAACTGGCCCTGAGGAATGATGATGGTGCGCTTGAAGTTTTCGTAGCTCAGTCCTATGATTTTTTCGGCATCCGTATGTTCGAGTGCCTTCCACACCTGATCCACATTTTCATAAAAAACGGTATTGGGCGTTTTTATGTCGTCAAATCTTTTAGAATTGCGTCTTACATCCTTGGTTGCCCGAAATAATTTGTTGTCAAAGTTGTAAAAATCAAATTCGATATACATTCTATCAGATCGGAGATTCATCATGTTGTAGCTACGCTTATCGGCTTTGGTAAGTCGCTCAATGCGGTCGTACAAGACATAAGAAATAGCTTCCAGTATAGAAGATTTTCCGGAACCTACGGTGCCAAATATACCGAATAGACCGGCTTCCGTCAAGCGGGCAAAGTCAATCACTTGTTTCTTTTGATAAGAATAAATGCCTTCAATAGTCAGAAATACAGGAATCATGATTTTTGTAAAATTTCGTCAAACAATGTCATAATTTCTTCACCGGGTTCTTGATCTTTGTTTTTTGACTTAAAATAATCCCGGAATAGCTTTTTTATATCCTGATTAAGATTGATATCTGTTACTTTATCCTTGTCTAAGGAAAGATGCATTACAGTAGGGATGATGTGAATGATACCATCATGTGCTTTAACGAGCCTTTGTCGGTCTTCAGCAGACAGAAAGGTATCGCTCACGATGGTTAGCTCCAACAAGGTATCCGGATGCTGTTCCAGCCATTGCACCGCTAAGTCTATATCGTCAAATGTCTTACGATAAAGCTTTCGGCCTTGGGTCAATTCTACTTTATTAATTTTGGCAGGTTGATCAGGATCTACATCAATAATGACTGCATATTTCTTTTGTCCTGCCTCTGAAAAGCTGTACGACAAGGGAGAGGAAGAATACATGATGGGGCGGTCATCAGTCCCCACATTTTGAAAGGCATGGAGATGACCAAGAGCTGTATATTGGATTTGATGGGGTATATTGCTCGTATAAATCATGTCCGCATTGCCGATTCTAATTGGCTTCTCTCCTTCCGGCTCTTCAGGAATAATTCCATCCATACCAACGACAAACAAATGGGCGGTGAGGATATTGACGCCCAACACATCACAATATTTCTCAGCCAATGTATTCCAACTGTCCGACAATAGTTGGTTGAGCATCATCGCTTTTTCGCTGTCGAAATACGCATGTAGTCTGGCCTCATTGGCATAAGGTGTATGCAATATCCGGATAGGATAATCCAAATGATTCATCTTCAACTCAAAGAAACCGGCTTCTGACTTTGTGATGCAAAAATCTTTGAGTTTCATTTCAGGAACAATATGGAGTGGCGATCCTATCATAATGATTCCACACTCCCGTGCCAACGGATCCGGTGCATCTATAAGTCCGGTAGAGTCATGATTTCCGGCAATAGCAACAACCGGTCTTGTTCCGTCCGCAGCCAACCTTTTTAGGGTTTTGTACAACAATTCTATGGCTTCAACAGAAGGATGAAAAGCATCAAATAAGTCACCCGCCACAATGACCATATCCACTTGCTCGCGTTCTGCAATATGGCATATTTCATCCATCACCTGATACTGCTCTTCTATCCTCGAAAAAGAATCTAATCGCTTTCCCAAATGCCAATCAGCTGTATGTAAAATCTTCATTTTTGTTGTTGTACAATTAATTCTAAATGGAAATCAAACTTACCAATCCATGTATGGTGTCAAACTAAGATTGGAATTTAGGTATCGAGGATCATAAGTCACTTCCTCGGTTATCCAGTCCGGCTTAATAAAGGTTTCTGATTCATCCTTCAGCTCTATTTCGGCGACAATCAAGCCTTCATTCCTTCCTGCGAATACGTCCACCTCCCACATCTTGCCCTCGTGTAAAATAAAATATCTTAACTTGGTCACTTCACCTTCACAAAAATTATCCAATAGCTGTCGGGCATCTTCCAACGGAATTTCATATTCAAATTCATCTCTTGTAGCACCTTTATTTTCACCTTTTATAGTCAGATAACCATGCGATGGTGTCAATCTGATGCGGATGACTTTATTTACATTGCGCAACATATAGCCTTGTCGAAAAGGCACGCCGTCCGACTTTGATAAGCCATTCCACTTTACTTTATCAACTAAATATTTACGCTCAATTTCAAGGGCCATTTTCTTACCTTTTAAATAATCTATTATAAAATATCAAATTTAAATCACCTCTCACCACTCACTCATCAGTGTGCAATATAAGTAAAATTCAAATATCAATTAGAAATTGTATTGCATCAACATCGACTTTCCCTATATTACATCTTCTCACAAGTCAGCAAAGACAAGAGCTATGACGGTAAGGCATCCGAATAATATTAAACCCCAATCCCGCATTTGTCTAATGCGAAATTTGGGCTCATTTATCCTTTCTCAAATGTCAATCATCCGTTGACCATTATAACGTTAGTTGCGTGTATCTCGAATTGACGGTAAATGTCTGGCTTGTTCCACCCGAATAAGTAGCATTACTATAATAGCCGTTGAAGTTTGTTCCACCCGTGATAGTTCCGCCATATTGAAGGGTATAAGTGCCATTGACAAAGGTGGGGTCACTAAACAACATGATAATCTTACTATTACTTCCACCTGTAGGCAGTGTTGGAAGGGCATATATCAACACAACTTGATTGTTTGCATCTTTTATACAAATGTTGGTATTCTGTTTGATAGCCAGTTTCAATGAATTTTGAGTGGACACACTCGCAGTAGGATTACTTGTGTTGCCACCTGAGCCCACCATTACTCCACCTAATATCTTGAAAGTATTATTGTCACAATCAAAGCCTTCTTCAAATCCGCCGGCACCCTTTGAAATAACCATTCCTCCTGAAATAGTAAGTGTACCGTTGGAATCCATTCCATCATTACCACGTGCGTGCAAGGAGTGAATTCCTCCTGAGACTTCAATATGTAGTTTAGCATTGATGCAGTCGTCATGGGTTGTGGCAGTTATTTGTCCTCCTTTGATATACATGTTGGATTTGCTTTCAATACCTTCACCGCCATCTGCATTCTGGGTACAATTGACTTTGATAATACCACTATTGATAGTTACATCGCCTTCAGCCTTAATAGCCTTCGGGTTGGCATAATCGGCATTTTGTCCGGAGCCGGACACCAAAAATCTTGAGCCGGACGTCGTAACCGATATATTTAATGAGTCGTCAGCGGCGCCAGTCTCTCCTATCGTAAGTGTACCATCTGCCGAAATGCCTTTTCCGCCTGTTCCACTGCTTGAGCACGTTATTCGTCCTGCTATTATGGAGATGTTGCCATCGGCAGTAATGCAGGATGCTGCATAACTGTCAGGAGTGCCCGACTCATTGGTATATTTGGCACCATCACCTTTGGTAACAATATCGATATCGCCCTTCTGAATCAAGATGTTACCATCTGCTGAAATGCCCTTGCCGCCATGATTAGAAGTCGGACATTCGATAGAAAGGACGCCCCCCTTGATAATGACATCAGCATCACTTTTGATAGCGGTACAATAAGATGGATCAAAGCCACTGCCTGAGGCCTCTACTACGACAGTTCCCGTTGCTTTAAGGGATGTATGTCCCCCGATTATTTCTGTATTTCCACTAGACTTAATAGCCTTGGATTCATCCCCTGCGGCGGTGATATCTTGAATGCCTCCTCTGATCAATATCGACTTCCCTTTTACACCTTTGGCGTCATTTGAGGAGACACTGATCGTGAGATTCCCTCCATTTAATTCAACCGAATTGGAAGCGTCAACCCCATCCCCTGTGGGAGTAATAGTTATGTCTCCACCATTTTGAATATAGGCATTTGCATGTATCCCATCAGAAGCAGATTCTGCAATATTTACTATGCCCGACTCTACATATAAGATTCCATCCACTGCAATAGCATGCTTTGCATAACCATTGACATTAAGAGCCCCTTCTCCTACAACATTGATGTCTCCGGAAGCATACAGCGCTCCACCTGAAGCAGATTGAGCTCCATCATTTAATGTATTAACCGTTCCTGCAGATAAAAACAAACTCACTGGTGAGGAGTTGAATAATGCAAAGGCGGGTCCGATAGGATTGGTCACATTGGCATAATTCAAAATTAAAAAAGCAGACCGAGTGGTTGTTAATTTTAATGCACCGCTACTTGTTGTACCTAAGATGTTGTACTTCAGGCCATCATTTGGAAAGGTTGAAATGACTGTAACATAACCGGAGCTGTCGGTTATAGATACACCCGCATTGGAGTAGGGATTTATAATTGTGGTTTTTGACTCATTATAGATGATATATATTTCGGATTCATCTGCTCGTATAAAAGTAATGCTATCGATTGACGATATAGGCAATTCCAGGATATCCGAATTTTGATAAAAAGAAGAATTGGCTCCATTCAACTTTAAGCTATCTATATTATCAACACTTTGCTGAAACGTAATGTTGGTGTTCTTGTGAATTCGCAATATTTCCTGTGCGTGAATATTGCCGGTTACAAAAACAATAATTGTATAAATTAGGATTCTTATACTGCTCATATTTTAATCAATTTAAGGGAACGAGAATTGGCTACAACAACATAGATGCCTTTTTCTAAGCAGGAGATATCTATTCTACTCCCATCCTTATATAATCCTTTGGCCTGTAAAATTCCATTTGAATCAAATATTTGGACATCTACATTGGTTTGTCCTATTGCTTTCAGGTCAAAATAAGTCTTTGCCGGATTCGGGAATATCTCTATTTTAGAATCGGAGGTTATTTTATTTTTGCCATTAGTTGCGTCTTCTTCCAACGTAACTTTACGAATGGATGAAATGTCAATCGATTGAACATTGGTCGATTTTTCTTCTTGGATAAGCATGTTGCCAAGGTCAAACCAAACCTTTCCTTCAGCTTTCACATTATATGTTTTCACTGAATTATCCAGTGACATGACGTGGACAGCAGTTTGACCCTGCATGTAACCGGATATCCCAAAGGTTAGGAGACACAACAATTGAAGTCTATGTAACCGCCGACAAAATATATTCATCTTTATTTTTTTAGTTTGCAAAGATAAAGAAATGTTAATATTTTAATATACAAAATATTATTAAATTTATTTTAATTTTTATAAAACAATATTTTGATACAAAAGGGGTTTTTCAGTTTAACCCAAATTCCTCGTAAAGACAATACTCTTGCCAACAATGTGAATTCAGGCTTAACAATCATGATTAAGGAAAACCAATTGAATCCCAATTTTGGAAAGTTCACCTGAAACCTAAGAAAAAAACCTTATCAGAACACCAAACGTTAAACATTCCTTAAATTGATGGAAATAAATAAGATTAACAATAATTTTCAAACATCTTAAATTACCTTTGATATGAAGGAATTACAAACACAGTATTTTGCTTGATTAACTCTTGAAACATGCCAGTAACAGTAAGTTTGTTTCTATGTTAAAATCAACCAAATCATTAAAAAATAAATTTTATAGTAAAGTTGAATCCAGTAAAGTAATAAATCTATTTTATAAAGTTTAAATCACATCAAATGAAAAATCAATTGACATTTTTAATCATTTTGGGCATTCTTGCCATTTTCATTAGTAGTTGTAGCGTTTCAACCACGCGTATCGGTGCTATAAATCCCGGATATTTCAATAATCGTGGAGAAGGTAATGTATCAGGGAAAGTTTTTGTTGATAATTTTGGATCTGGTTTTGGGGGCCATTTCAATTATGCCATGTCTGATAATATATTTATTGGCTGTGGAGTCGATTATTTTAATCCTGAAACAGATTATTATGATCTCGGAGCTGGCGATGTCGGCATCAAAGGCTTCAATGGTCGCTTCACGATGGGAGGATTTAAAAGCATTGGGGTAAAGCGTACCGGATATTTCGAATCGTCATTTACCATAACTAAAGGATGGCAAAACTTTATCTATCAGGGCTCCTCCGGGCTTAACAATATAGCATACTCACCCAGTGCATTATCCGGTTTAATTGGTTGGGGAATAAATAAAAAGAATATTGGCTTTTTAGGTGGCTTAAATTTGATTCTCACTTTTTCTGATTTTAAGGAACCCCACATAAGTTCATTCATACCTGACGAGTATGTATCCGATGATGGCAATTTAAATTTTAATGTTTTTTTTGGAAGTCGATTTGGCCGAGGTCCCATAAAATTTAGCATTTTGTGGTCGTTGGGAACAAATCATATTGCCGGATTAAGCTCAGATACTGCGGATACACCTCGTGTCAACTTTAGCTTAGGTGTACACTACAATTTTGGAAGAACCGACATTTCTATCATTAAGATGTAATACCAAAAGGATATCCGTAATAGACCAATTACATTGGCCTTAACGACTATCATCCTGATAGCAATAGGGAGCATTTTGATTTTAATGAAATCCCGACTTTTCAGGAATACGTCTAAATTTCGATCTAATATAAATATCACTTTGGTATAACAATCATGATTGTAGAAAACCATTGAATACCAATTTTGGAAAGTTCACCTGAAACCAAAGAAAAACAACTTGTTAGAACACCAAACGTTAAACATTCCTTAAATTGAAGAAAATAAATAAGATTAACAATAATTTTCAAACATCTTAAATTACCTTTGAATGAAGGAATTACAAACACAGCATTTTGCATGATTAACTCTTGAAACATGCCAGTAATAGTAAGTTTGTTTCTAAGTTAAAATCAACCAAATCATTAAAAAAATAAAATTTATAGCAAAGTTGAATCCAGTAAAGTAATAAATCTATTTTATAAAGTTTAAATCACATCAAATGAAAAATCAATTGACATTTTTAATCATTTTGGGCATTCTTGCCATTTTCATTAGTAGTTGTAGCGTTTCAACCACACGAATCGGTGCTATAAATCCGGGATATTTCAAAAATGAGGAAGAGGGGAATGTGTCAGCGAATGTATTTGTAGATAACAAAGGATTTGGAGGTGGAGTAAATGGTAATTATGCGTTATCCAAACATGGTTTTATGGCATTGGGAGCGGATTTTTTTAGTGCCGGAAATGCAGCCAATACTAAGATTAAGAACCTAAGAGTGGAAGATATCGGTGTTAAAGGATTCAATGCAAGCTTGAGTCTGGGGTTATTCAATAATTTTGGAAAGTTGAATAATAAATATTTCGAATCATCAATAACACTCATTAAAGGGTGGCAAGAATTTGTCTTTCCAAAGGAATCGGGACGAACGAACATTGGCCTTACTCCAACTGCGCTCTCCGCATTAGTTGGTTGGGGGACAACACAAAAAAATGTAGATATCTTAGGGGGAATAAATCTGATGTTAAGTTTTAATAATTTTATAGGAAAAAATGGCTCATTCAACTCCGATATAAACATTTCAAAGGAAAATTTCTCATGTTTTAGTCTTTTTTTTGGAGGACGTTTTGGTCGAGGTCCAATAAAATATAGTGTTATGACATATTGTGCAATCCCTTCCTACTCATTTTTTGAAACCTTAAATCCCAGAGTCAACGCAAGCTTAGGCGTGCATTATAACTTTGGACGAATTAACTCTTCTTTAACTAGGATGTAGGTATAGCCTATCTATCTTTCAAAGAATACGTGATGGCTATTCTTCTGAATTATTGTGACTACCGGACGCAGAAAGTTCCATATTCGGCGCATGATTAAACCCTATCTTGGAAGGCAACACCGTTTCATCATCATCATAATCTTCCCATGCGGTGATTTCAGACACAAGGGTTTCGAGGTGTCGTAGAATAAAAGGAGTCTTGATTTCCTCAGGCCTATATATTGCAATGGTCTTGGGAGGTCGAGGCTCCATATAGTTTTCAATAATCGGATAATTAATCATCACAAGGACTTTACCATTGTACAACTGCTGATATACTAAGCTTCCATTAAACCGAATCAAGTGTTTTTCAATATCCGGATCGACCATCTCAAAAATGCCTGATTTTACATTGCCCAACGAGCAGATGATACCCTCCAGATTATGAAAATGGTCTGTGACTTCGATTTCTATTTTTAAGCCTACTTCAGCACACATTTCTTTAACATCGCTGACAATC
>CAKUWM010000108.1 GCA_934699305.1 uncultured Saprospiraceae bacterium
TCTCAACACTTCCCAGTTCTTGCGCTTTTTTCAGCTTGCTGCCTGCATTTTCTCCAACAACTAAGATATTTAGGTTAGAACTTACTGCACTGAGATTTTTTGCTCCTAAAGATTCCGCCTTTTCCTGTGCTTCTTTACGTCCCATTTGATGCAAGGTGCCTGTAAATAAGATGGTTTTTCCGGTAATATAGTGATTGTCAGCGGTGATGTCCTGTTTTCGGTCTTTTGCAGTTGCCAACATATTTACCCCGGCTGTTTCCAATTGTCGGAACATATCGATATTTTTTGCATCTTGAAAAAAGGAGACAACATTTTTAGCAACAATAGGACCAATATCTTTTATAGATTCGATTTCTTCAAAAGTTTTGTACTGAAGGTCAAATATCGATTCAATTTCTTCTGCCAGAAGTTTTGATACTTTTTTACCTACATGGTGGATAGATAGTGCGTGTATGAGTCGGTGAATTGGGTTATTTTTACTTTTTTCGATTGAATCCAATAAATTTTCAGCACTTTTTTTACCAAATCCTTCTAATTGAGATATTTTCTCTGCCGATAATCGGTAAATATCCGGATATGACTTTAGCCAACCTAATTCATGAAATTTCTCAATGATAGACTTGCCAAAGCCGTCGATATCCATGGCGTCTTTAGAAACGAAGAATATCAATCTTTGAATCAATTGTTCGGGGCAGTCTGGATTGACGCATCGCCAGGCTGCCTCAGTTTCCTGCTTTACCAATTGTGTATGGCAAGAGGGACAAGTAGAAGGGAAAACGATGTCTTTTTCCGCACCGGTACGAATATCTGTCAATGACTTTACGATGTAAGGTATTACGTAACCTGCACGCTCTACGACGACCATATCGCCCAATTTAAGATCTCTACTTTGTATAAATTCTTCATTGTGAAGCGATACCGAACTTATCGTTACTCCCGCCAATGACACAGGTTCTAATTTTCCAACAGGAGTAATAGATCCTATTTTTCCTACTTGATAATCAATGTGAATGAGGCGTGTAGCTGCTTGTTTTGCCTGGAACTTAAATGCAATCGCCCATCGTGGATGGTGAGCCGTGAAACCCATCTGGTTTTGCCAGTCGGTGCGATTGAGTTTGATGACCATACCATCCATTTCGTACGGGAATGTGGCTCTTTTATCTTGCCATAAGTGGCAGAATTGAATGACTTCTTCGATGTTTTTGCATAATTTCCTTGCCTGTGAAGGGATTTTTATACCCAGCTGACCTATGGTATCAATGGTTTCATATTGAGTCGTAAATTGGTTTAAAACATCATTTCCTTCAGCGTCCACTGCATACGATACGGTATAGATGAAGGCATCCATTTTACGCGATTCCGTATCTTTGGGGTCTTTAGTTCGAAGTCCACCTGTTGCTGCATTACGGGCATTGGCAAAGAGGGGAAGGTTGGATTTCAAACGTTCTTGATTGACGATTGCAAAGTTGTTTGTCGATATGATGGCTTCACCTCTTAATTCGATAGTATTGATGCCAATTTTATTGAAATCTACATATAGAGGAATGGATTTGATACTTTTTCCATTATTGGTAATTTCTTCGCCCGAAGAGCCGTCTCCACGAGTTACAACTCTTACCAATTGATTGTTTTGATAAACCAATGAGATGCCGCCTCCATCGTATTTGGGTTCAACACTATATTCGAGATCAAGATTGGGGTCGAGTTTGAGCATTCGTTTTATTTGTTGATCAAATGCGGTTAAATCTTGTTGGTTATACGAATTGGCTAAAGAAAGCATTGGGCGTAAATGCTCAATTTGACGGGCGTTTTCGGTTATTTCGAGACCGACCCTATCGGTTGGTGAATTGACAACCTTCCATTGCGGATGACTTTGCTCAATTTCTTCTAATTTTTTGAATAGAAAATCATACTCTGTGTCGCTCAGGATCGGTTCATTGAGTGTATAATACCGCCATTCATGGAAGCGAATAGCTTCTACGAGTTCATTCATTTTGAGAGGTGAATCTATGGTGAATTCGTTGTTTAAAATTTGGCGAGAAAATCTAATGATTTGATCAATATTTTCAATCATAATGTATGAACATTTAGAATGGATGGATTAAAATTATGTGTAGAAGCTTCCAGGTATTGTTCTGCGATTTCCCGGATAGAATCATCAATCGGTGTATAATGAAAGTCCTTGACAGCAAGTGAGCGTGTATTGTCAAATAAAAATGTTTTAGAGGATGTTATAGCTGTTTCCTTTGTTAGCATAGGTCGGCCGCCTGTGATAAGTGTCCGGAGACGATCTAATCGCCATGCAAGGCCTAATGTCCACTTTTTAGCCACAATATGAGGCGCTTTCTTATGAATGTGTTGAGCTATTTTTTCTAAAAATGTTTTATAGGATATGTTGTCGCCTATCATTAAAAATTTTTCTTCTTCGCCTTGATAATCTAACATCCTGACTGCAAACTCTGCAACGTCTCTAACATCGACAAAACCATTGGTCCCGGCCGGGTAGAATGGGCTTCCTCTCCTGACATGATTATAAAAACCATTGGTACCAACGTTCCAATAACCGCTACCCAATATTAGACCCGGCAATAATACCTTTACATCTAAACCTTCTACCTTACCTCGCCAAACCTCTAATTCAGCCATGTGTTTGGTTATGGAATAATAAGAATTAGCAGGATTGCTCTCATACTTGGTGTATTCATCGGTAAAACCCCCGGATTGGTTATTTCTGCCAAGAGCTGCAATTGAACTCATGTGTATCAATCTCTTGATCCCGTATTCAAGACTAAGGTTGACTATATTGGCAGTGCCTTCTACATTCGTTTTGATAAGTGCCCTTCGATCTCTGGAATCAAAGGAAACCAATGCGCCACAGTGGATGATGTGTGTTTTGCCGGCGATAGCATCTTCCAAGCCCAATATATCATTCAAATCGGTATGATAATTGGTGACTTTATGAAAGTCATCTGCCAATAACTTCAGATTACTGCTTTCCCTGGTAATAATAGAAACGTCATTAAATCCATTGGCTAATAAAGTCCTTACCACGTAAGAGCCCACCAATCCGGATGCTCCGGTTACTAAAATTTTATATTCATCTTTGTTCAAGAAATAGGAATTAGAGTTATTAAATTAAATGGTTTGTGCCTTGATAGATGCAACCTCCTATATTATCAACGGTAGAGCCGGTCACGGTATGGAGCATATTGGGGATGTTCCGGATTCGCAACAATCCCGCTAAAGCCATCAATAGAGCTTCTTTAAATTCTATGATTTGTTTGGGCGGAATAGATACCTGGATACCTAATTCGTTGCTACACATGTCTGAGATGCATTCCATTAAATATTGATTATATGCGCCACCGCCTGTAACCAGCATTCTTTTGCCTGAAAAGTCGGTATTTTCATTCTGACAAACACTTTTTAGTTCTTGTACGATTCTTTGTGCAATAAAATTACAAAAAGTATTGAGTTTGTCTTCCGGAGAATAGTCAAAGCTTTTTATTATTGGATAAAATTCCTTCATGATCCAGTTGTTATCCAATGACTTGGGATATGGAGCTGAAAAATATTCCATTTTGTTAAGAGCAATGATGAGTTCCGGTTGTAGGATTCCTTTTTTGGCTGTCAATCCATCTAAGTCAAAAGCTTGACCTGCTAATGACGCCAGCTTATTGAGCACTTGATTAGCAGGACTCACGTCGAATGCGGTGTAGTGGTTATCAATATGGGCGCTGACATTGACGATGCCTCCTATGTTGAGACATAGCGGGTATTCGGGAAAGAGCAAGTTTTCTGCTATCGGAATCATGGGGGCACCTTGACCATTCAGCGCCACATCGGTGCTGCGAAAATCGCAAATGACAGGAAACCCGGTGGCGCCGGCTATAGACGCTCCATGCCCGAGTTGCAAAGTCATGTGATTTTGTGGTTCGTGAAAGACGGTATGGCCGTGGGATGAAATAAAATCCGGAACGATGTCTGTTCTTTTAAGGAAGGTATTGGCTAAGTCACCAATGTATTTACCGAAAGTAACATGTGCCATCCAAAGCTCTTTGGCTGAAGCTTGAAAGGCTTTTTTAAGTCTCTCTTCCCAGAAAACACTAAGTTCAAAGGTCTCCGCTTCAATAATATGCCATTCGGAAATGGGGTTTTTGTTTGTTTCGTCATAGACGAAGCGGCACAGTGCAAAGTCAATCCCATCTAATGAGGAGCCTGACATAACACCCAGGCCATGATATATTTCCATTATTTCTTTTTAAGAGTTTCGATATAATCTGCAATATTTTCAATTTCTTCGGATGATAATTCATTGCCATAAGCTGCCATGGAATTCTTCCCATGGGTGATGATGTTGATTTTTTCTTCTCTGGAAAGGGTGGAGGTGGCTAAGTTTTTCGCGCCATTTAAACCCAATGTCCCATCAATACCGTGACATAGGGTGCAAGTGGATTTAAAAATTTGTTCAGCATCACTCAAGCGTTGTTCTTCCGGTGATAGAATTTTCTGTGGTTTATTTGAAGGAGCATCACATCCGGATATTATTGAAAACAAAAGTAGCACAGTAGGGAATAATATTTTATACATAAGTTCTTAATGAAATTACGACCAAATGTAAATAAACTTTGGCAATAATACCGATTGGATATTCGTAATAGTCCAATTACATTGGCCTAAACGACTATCTCATCGGCATTATACCAAAATATGTTGGACTAATTTATAAATCAATTTGGTATAAAATGTGGTGGATTGCAATTCAAGTTTACCAAAAAAGCCTGGTTTTAAAGTTTTTTGTTGAGGGGCGAATGTTATTAGTCCAACAAAAAAGGCGCATCATGAGACACGCCTTATCAAATACAAAATATTATATTTTACTTTTTAGTTTTCCATTCTTTGATGGATTCTGTATTCATTTTGACGTAATCATCACTGTTTGCGGCTTTAGCGAGAGAGAGAGAACGTTCAGCAGATTTGATAGCGTCGGCAAACATACCTAATTTGGCTTCAACAAGAGATTGTTGTCTTAAGACCCAGAACCTTTCACCATTCATGTCAGTTGATTTCTTAATCCATTCGAGGGCTTGCTTAAGATCTTTACCACTTTCAAAATAGTATCTTGCGGCTGCAAAATAGTCATCACCTGATGGACCTGCCATTTTTGCTTTGATGTTGGCCATTACAGCTTCGTCAGTTTTGTAAGTAAACGGAACCTTAACAAGGGTTTTGTCCCACATAATAGCGATACTCGCGCCATTGTTGGAAAGATCTGTAATGTCGAAAGTAAATGTCTCTACTGCAGGATTGATAGTTGCCGGTCTAACCACAAATTTAGCAGCTACATCATCTGCATTGATATTGGCATCCGTCAATCCGCCACCTTTGGTAAGGTCTTTGTAGAAAATAACAGTCCAATCATTTGGGTTAGGAATGGTATAAATGGCATAAGTGCCTTTTGCAAGTTCTGTTGTTCCCACCGTTGCAGCATCAGAGAAAGTCACTTTAGTCGCTGAATTAGCGCCTGTTCTCCATAACTTTCCAAAAGGTACTAAGTCTCCAAAAATAGTTCTTCCCTTCATAGAAGGTCTGGAGTATTCGATGGTAACTTCCCCCAGGCCGACCGTGGATTTTACGGTAGAAGAAGGAGATGCCGCAGGGGTCTTAATCTGGGCGTTGAGAACCAAGCCTGAAAAGAGGCAAGTTGTAAATAAAAATAGTCCGGAAATAAACTTCATGCGTTATATTTTTTTGATTTATGAAAACTGCGAATAAAACAACAAATCATATATTTTGTTTAACGCAAGCTTTGAATGGTATTTTTTAATTAAAAAGTACAAATTACGAGGAAAATCCAGATAAGAGAACCTTAATACGCGTCAATTTTCAATTATACCATTTTTTCTACCATTTATTTTAGTATTAAACATTTTACTACATCCTTATTCCCATTTCTCCGGGAGTTTCATGCAATATACACCGTATTTATCCGCTGCATACAACAAGCGATGCTCCTTGTCCACGGAACAGCGCCCATCCATACCCAAAATTGACTGTGGAACAAACATGGCTTGCGAAAAATGCTGAAAGACGATCTTACCGGTATTGGCATTAAATATATATAGATCGCCACCATCATCCTGTGTATAAATATATCCCTCGAATAATTCCAATCCATTTGCACTAAAGCTTTTATCATTATATTCCCATAATGTACTACAATCATCTTTATTTATTGCATTAATTCCTAAAGACTGGGAAATCAGATATCGACCATTAGAGAGTCCATAACCACTATACGTGTTTGCTTCACAAATTGATTCTTGTGGACTCAACAAGTTGATTTTCTTTAACTTACTCCTGTCTGGAAAAAATAAATAATTGCCTTCTGTTATAAAATCACCTAAATCCGACACCTTTGTAATACTATCTATCGTCCACTCGACGCGTCGTTGGCTGAGATTGTAAGCCACTACATCGCTGCGCTCTTTCCAAGCTCCATTACGCATCTTAAGGCGATCGTTAATAAGTAAGATGCTATCCTGAGTATATGGATTTATCCAGTATCCGATATTATAAAATGAAGAAGAATATCCTTTCGTAGTGTTTTCGTATCGGGTAAAAACTTTCTCCCACTGACCCGATGTGCCTAACTTCATCCGGATCAATTGGGCATAATCGGAGGTATCGGCCGGTGAATTTGATTCATAATACACCGAGGTATAGTAATAGTCTCCTATGATAGCGCCTATTGTTGCTTTATACCAGAGCTCTTTAGGTTCTTTTTCATAGAGTATTTCTTGCCCTGTGCTGATATCTAAGATGGCATCATAATACCAGTATTTGACTAAGATCATATTTCGTTCAGGATAGAATTGGTAGTGTGTAAAATGATCAACCGGCATCTTGTCCCAATACCATATCTCCTCACCAGTCTCCCGGTCCAATAACCTGACATAAGCCCGCTCACCCTGACTGTATGCTGTTGGTCGAATAGTAATAACTCCCTCCGGTACGGAAAAACAAATTTCTTTACAGTAGTCAGTATCCGACGAATGCCCCAATGTGTACCACTGTACGGGCATGATACCGAAGCTATCCGGGCGGTGGAAGACCCACTTGACTGTATCTCTGCAATCCGGGTAGAGACAGGGCGATGGCATGGGCTGCTTCGTGCAGCCCCATGCTATCCATAGTATCATTAATAAATACATAGTTTTCATTCATCGAGCTTTTTTGTTTTGAAAAATGAACCTACGTGTCCATCAAATAGATGATTCAGACAATCTTTCAGATTACCGTCATTGCGCATCTGCATGTGACCGGAGCCATCCATTTGCGATACATCTTTGTTTTTATACATCATATCACTGGTTCTAAAGGGCAGGTCAGCGGTGGACTCGGCAAGGGCGGCGCCATCGTAAAGATAGCAAACACCCCAAATATACGAGCTTATCTGTTAACTACTATGACATTAACACTTTCCTACAGACTTACTCCCATTTCTCCGGGAGTTTCATGCAATATACGCCGTATTTGTCCGCTGCATACAACAGCCTATGCTCTTTGTCCACCGAACAGCGACCATCCATGCCCAAAATTGACTGTGGAACAAACATGGCTTGCGAAAAATGCTGAAAGACGATTTTGCCTGTATTGGCATTAAATACATATAGATCTCCACCATCATCCTGAGTATATATATATCCTTCGAATAATTCCAATCCATTTGCACTAAAATTTTTATCATTATGTTCCCATAATGTACTACAATCATCTTTATTTATTGCATTAATTCCTAAAGACTGGGAAATCAGATATCGACCATTAGAGAGTCCATAACCACTATACGTGTTTGCTTCACAAATTGATTCTTGTGGACTCAACAAGTTGATTTTCTTTAACTTACTCCTATCCGGAAAAAATAAATAATTGCCTTCTGTAATAAAATCACCTAAATCCGACACCTTTGTAATACTATCTATCGTCCACTCGACCCGTCGTTGGCTGAGATTGTACGCCACTACATCGCTGCGCTCCTTCCAAGCTCCATTACGCATCGAAAGGCGATCGTTAATAAGTATGATACTATCCTGAGTATATGGATTAATCCAATATCCGATATTATAAAATGCAGAAGAATATCCTTTCGTAGTGTTTTCGTATCGGGTAAATACTTTCTCCCATTGACCGGAAGTACCCAGTTTCATCCGAATTAGCTGAGCATAATCGGAGGTATCAGTCGGTGAGTTTGATTCATAATACACCGAGGTATAGTAATAGTCTCCTATGATAGCGCCTTTTGTTGCTTTATACCAAAGCTCTTTAGGTTCTTTTTCATAGAGTATTTCTTGCCCTGTGCTGATATCTAAGATGGCATCATAATACCAGTATTTGATTAAGATCATATTCCGTTCAGGATAGAATTGATAATCTGTATAATCTTCTACCGGCATCTTGTCCCAATACCATATCTCCTTACCCGTCTCCCGGTCTAACAATCTGACATAAGCCCGTGGTTTCAATCCGGTAGATAATGGTCGGATAGCAATAACTCCTTCCGGTACGGAAAAACATATCTCGGCACAATAGCCGGTATCAGGTGTATGCCCCAATGTGTACCACTGTACGGGCATGATGCCGAAGCTATCCGGACGGTGGAAGACCCACTTGACTGTATCTCTGCAATCCGGGTAAAGGCAGGGAGATGGCATGGGCTGCTTCGTGCAGCCCCATGCTATCCATAGTGTCATTAATAAATATATAGTTTTCATTCATCGAGC
>CAKUWM010000109.1 GCA_934699305.1 uncultured Saprospiraceae bacterium
CAGAAGTAGGTATCATAAGCACCTTCAATGTGGATACAATCTTTAAAAGTAAAGCCATTGAATGAATTGTTGGTTACGTTGACATCATAGCTGTTGACAACTCCAAGACCCCAGTCAGGGTTGGTGACACTTCCAAGTGGTGAAGGTGATGGCAAAAATGTATTGTAATCGACGAGTACATGTCCACTCTGTCCATAGAGTTGCAGACTCACACCATTGTTACAAGCTTGTCTAAATGTATTTGAAAAAATATCGGAATAGCTACCACCTGTCAATATTGATCCATCAAATAAAAGCTGTATGTTACGGAAACTCGTAAAATACTCATCAAAATTGGCATTAAAAGTGCAATTGTTTATTTGGTTGCGACCATCTCCTATGACTGTAAATCCGTTATAAGCTGTGGGTGGTGTACTTGAAAGAGAACTAAAAAAAAGATTGTAATTATTTTGGATCTGATTGACCTTACAATCTGATGCATACAGCGATTCTGCGCCTGTAGAATTGACATAAATCGCATGGGCTGAACAATCTGAAAAATCAGAATTATAAATAAAACCACTGACATAATCGGCGGAATCAGCGCGCATTATAATACCGGTACGTAAAGTTTCAAAGGAATTTCGAGGGTAATTTGTCCATGTAGGAACATTAGATTTAACATCCAAATGACCCTCAAAAATTTTTATACCGATACCATTCAATTCTCTAAAGGTCCATGTAGGCCAGTACACTGAAAAATCATGAAATTTAGATCCATAAACTTTGACTTGACTATAATCTGCTGATATACCAATACAATATAAATCGTAAAAATCGTTTTGTACATTAGGAATGGTATCTCCGCAATTTAACCCAATATTTACTATTGTGGGGTCTTGTGGGTCTCCTACAATTTTTATACCATAAGCACATACCTCCTGAAACGGCACGGTGTAACCCGGTATCGAGTAAATACTTCCGTGAAATTGATTTGAGAAAATACTTTCACATATAAATGTGACCTTACCTGATATGTTGATGCCTATGTGGTTATTAAAATAGTCATTTTTGGCACTGATATAAGTGAGATCTTCTTGGTCATCAATATTGTTGCCATAGACTGCATTTTCGATTTTAGTATCAGTTATGCTAAATGATTTTGGTGATACTGTACTTGGGATGTCAATATCAATTCCCCACCATTTATTGGTATAGTTGCCACAGGCATAAAGATTACATGCTTCAAAATTTACATTGTTGGCTTTGACACTAATTTTAACACCATCTTTTACTTTAAAAAGACAATTATTGAAATCTAAAGATGCAACATCAAGCGTAAAATCAGCCTCAATAAAAAAGCTTACTTCTGAAAGTGCCCCGGATAAGCCCAATGCACTAGCCGTTGTGGGTGAAGTTATGTGGTATGTGGGGCTTGCCATTACACAATCTTTAACAGGGTAAGCGTATAAATTGACATTCAAAAGTGTGATAATGGCTACCAGCAGTGGAAATACAATTTTGCTTGTAATTGCTTGTAATTGCTTGTAATTGCTTGTAATTTCATAGCTTTTATTTTCATTAACACAAAGGTAGTAATTAATATCTAATATTCATATTATATTTCATTTTATTTAAAATTTAACATACTATATTTTGCTATTATTATAAAATTCGAAAATATATTTAGGTGTCGTTAGAGGTAATCAAAATAATTTATTAGATGTTTTACTTTTCAAAATTGTATATAATTTTAGTTGATTTGTCCCGTTTTTTTTAAGACGCTAATGTTTAATTTTTTAATTTTAGTATATACCGAATAGACCATCCTATAATGAAATGAGCGCATTTTGTTCAATGTTGTTACTATTATAGTTGTTCTAGTAATGCCTTTCAATACTTTAACTCTTTTAATGTGACATACTTTCGAGCTGGTATAATCAATACAATTGATGCCTTTGCATTGACCCAAGTTTTTGTGTTTAAAAAAAACTATTAGCCCGATTTGCTCTTAATGACAAAGTGTTGTCTTTAAAAAAGATATTGCTTCCTCTAAATTGAGGCAAAAGGTCTAAATTATAACCTTTTGATATTCTGTTTATTACGAATTAGTTGGTTGTAATTCAGCAATCGAGGTTTTCTAAGACCGAAGATTGCTGATTATAAGGGCTATCCCGATATACGACTCGTAAATCGATTCCGCATTTTTCTAATGGGGAATGTAGGTCAAACTCAGTTGTCCATTTATTAAATCGAACAATTCCAAATATCCTATCGTATGAATCCTTATTAAAGTATTCGAAGTTGCGGCAAATAAAATAAGAATGGAGTATTTAACAAAACCACTTCATATCTTACTTTTTAACTTGTTCAGAAGTCTTTCCGAACCTTCTTTCTCTTGACTGATAGTCGATAATGGCTTCATACAGTTGATCCTGCCCGAAGTCCGGCCACATGAGAGGCGAAAAATAAAATTCGGAGTAAGCAATCTGCCACAATAAAAAGTTAGAAACCCTGAATTCACCACTTGTTCTAATCAACAACTCGGGAGAAGGTATGCCGTGTGTATAAAGGTGTTCTTCGACCATCGCCGCATCAACTTGATCCAACGAAACTGCCCCGGATTCAACCTTTTCAGAAATTGCCTTAACCATTGAAACGATTTCGTTATGTCCACTATAGTTGAGGGCTAAGATGAGCGTCATCCCAGAATTATCCTTCGTTGTCTTAATTCCTTTGAGCAACGCTTTCTTACTGATCTCCGGCAAACCATCGATATTTCCAATAGTTTTCAATCGAATATTGTTTTTGTGTAGTGTTTTTATCTCCGTATTGATGGTTTCGACTAATAGTAGCATTAATGCTTCGACTTCAAGCCGAGGCCTATTCCAATTCTCAGTGGAAAAAGCATACAAAGTCATGTATTCGACACCCAACTGAGCTGCCGCCTCTGTAACCTTGCGCACACTTTTTACGCCTGCTTTATGACCAAAAACTCTCGCCTTACCATGCATCTTAGCCCATCTGCCATTGCCGTCCATAATGATGGCAATATGACGAGGCAACTTCTCCCGGTCTATTTCATTGGCAAGAATATTATCAGTCATGAGCAAAAGTTTGTGCAAAAATATCAATTTAGATGAGTAATTTGCGTTTAGACTTATATTCAAATATTTTTTTTATTTTAATAACAGATATTGCAATCTATATTTAATATTGTAGTATTATTGTTTTTTATAATATAAGTATTTCTTATGAAAGTGTTCCAATGGGTTATTGTAGTCGTTCTGGCTGTTATAGTTTACTTTATTTATCAATTCATGTATATGAAACCTGCCTTTATAGTAGGTGAGAAAGTGCCGGATTTCAGGGCGACCACCATCGATGGCAACAAGTTTTCTATTCGGGATATGGAAGGGAAGCTTGTTTTACTTGATTTCTGGGGAACATGGTGTGGACCTTGCCGCAAGCAAATGCCCGAATTATCTCGGCTTTACCGTACTTATCAGGATTCTTTGCACGGACTTTTTGAAATAGTATCTGTCGCTTTGGATGATGACACGACTGTCTTGCGCCAAGTTATCAATCAGGACACTTTGACCTGGCCGAATCACATCAGAGAACCAAAAAATGGCGGAGAAATATCTACCCTCTATCAAATAAAACAAATCCCCACATCATACTTACTCAATGATCAGGGTCAAATCCTCAAAGTCAATCCCGGTATCAAGGATATTAAAGAATGGCTCGACAAAATTGATATAATACATAACCAAAATCGCAGGAAACTATAGTTTCAATATTTTCATATTATATTTCAATCAACCTAAATCAACTTCATTTTTATGATTGAAATCATATTATTCCTATGGTATTATAAATAATTTTACTCGTATAAATAAAATCAGCCGTTATGAATAGCAACATTCCTGTTTCAGAGATAATGACAAAAAACGTGTTGACCGTCAATCGATCTACCGATTTACGACATGTCAACACATTAATGCGTGAAAAAAATATACGTCACCTTCCAGTAGTCGAAGATGACCGACTGGTAGGCATCGTCAGTAAGACAGATATTATGAGGCTGAGTTTTGGCGATATCTATGATAATCAGGGGGACGCTGACGAAGCCATTTTTGATATGCTCTCGCTGGATCAGGTTATGGTACATCGCCCCTTTAGTGTTAAACATGATGAAAAAGTAAAAGAAGTCGCCTTGAAACTCGCCACAGCAGAATATCACGCTTTCCCAGTCATCAATCAAGACAAGGTAGTCGGCATCATCACGACTACAGATATTATCAAGTTTTTACTTAATACAGAAGAGTAGCTTTCAATATACAACCGGGATGCTATACATCATAACGGCATAATACACTTATTCTCGTTAAAATAACGGTATTATATAGCCGTCTTAGAGGTATTAAAAGGAATGGTAAATATAGATCCAACCTGAGGAAAGCTATCGACTTGCAATTTCAAATTATGTACATTCAATATAGCATCAATTAGAGAAAGGCCTATGCCATAGCCCTTGATATTCTTAGACTTGACATTGCGGTAAAACGGTTGAAATATGCGTTCCATTTCTTTTTTCGAAATACCTTCTCCTCTATCGCTAAAGGTAAGAATCACCTTTTCCCCTTCCGGCTTTATAGATATATTGACTTTGTTGTCATAGCTGTACTTACAACAGTTGTCCATGAGGTTGCTAAATGCGAGCTTAAGCAACGGTTCATTGCCTTTAACAGTAAGTGACTCAAAGGAATCAGGTTGTCCTTCGATTTCAAAATTAACGCCAAATTCCGGATGAAGCCTCAATAATCTGGTTTGACATTCCAGGATAGCCTCATCCAACTGAAATTCTTGCTCTTCCAACTGAAATCCCTCAGACTTAATCTTTGCCATCTGGAGTAAATTCTCCGTTATATCCGCTATGCCTTTAACATCTTCTCTCAATGAAACCAGCGTCTCCCGGTATTCTTCGACAGTCCGGCTGGGCTGTGACAAAAGCACATCTATCTGAGACAAGACTATGGTAATCGGGTTTTTCAGCTCGTGAGACACATTACTGATAAACATTTTTTGAAATGTCACAGAATTATGTATTTTGAAAAGAAGGTTATTGATAGACTTGATCAGGTGCTCTATTTCATCTTTACTCTTGGATGATTTCAAGCGACCATCCATCTTGGTCATATCCAACTTGTCCATCTGATGTACAATAGAAAAAATCGGATTTAAAGCCTGACGGGTATAAAAAAATCCGGTCAATGCCACCAAAATCAATCCAATAATAATAGCCAGTGTAATAATCTGGCGAAGATCCATCAGCTCTTTGGAACTAAAAAAAGAAGAAGCCACTACATAATAATGAGAGCCGGATGTGGATGTATAAGGAAGTCCGTAATAATAAATATCTTCATCGTGATAGGAATATTCCCGTTTGGAATTAGACACTATATCAAAAGGGATAGAAACACTTTGTTTTCGATTGAAAGTGAATACCTTTTCAAACTTTTCATTGAAAATAATAACATTGTCGCTGATAGGCTGCTCCGAATTCTCTGTACTCAAAGATATATCCTCCAGCTTATGCAGGTCACCCTTATGGAGCGCCATTTCAGCCGTCATGTGAGCTTTGGTCTTCAGGTTGTTGTAATATTCCTTAGAAGTAATATCCTGAAAGCGATTATAGACAAAGTACATCGATAATATAAGAATCGTTGCCACTACCACAAAGAACTGTAAGGTGAGTTTAACCCTTATTTTCATGACTTTGTGGCATTGTTGGTAAAGATATAACCGATGCGGGGCAAGGTATTGATTAATTTGTCATTATAATCTTTATCTATCTTGTTTCGCAGAAAATTAATATATACTTCCAACACATTGGTATTGGTTTCAAAGTCGAGATCCCAGATATTGGAGAGCAGCTCATTTTTTGTTATAACCTTATCAGGATACTGCATAAAATACTGCAAAAGGTCAAATTCTTTGGGTGTCAAAAAAATATTATTGTCGTCACGGGTCACCGACTTGGTAAGTGGATTAAGCGTAATTCCGGCGTATCTTAATTCACAATTTTGTATTTCAGGCTTTTGCGGCTGCCGTTTTATAAGTGCTTTAATGCGAACCAATAGTTCCCTAAAATCAAATGGCTTGGTCAAATAATCATCTGCTCCTGCCTCATATACTTGAACTTTTTCTTCCACCATTCCAAGAGCAGTCAACATAAGTACGGGTGTATTGACATTATTTTGCCTCAAAGCACACAGCATCTGCATCCCTGTTGCTTGTGGCATGATGATATCAGAAACAATTACGCTATAGTCGTTGCCAAATGCCATTTTTTTGCCTTCTAATCCATTCTGAGCAACATCCACGAGAAAGCCTTGCTCTTCCAATCCCCTTTTGAGAGAATTTCTCAGCTTTTCTTCATCTTCAACAATCAGAATTTTCATTCCGGACATTTAGGGTTAAACAACAATGTTTCAGACGTTCAAATATACGAATTTAATTTAATATTGCTTTAGAATACTTTCTATAAAACCAATATCTGCTGTCCTATCCAATACTTTTGACTTCTCATTCATTCATCACTTACAGGGCAGTGTGTGTATGCCCATCCATCAAAAGACCATTGACGAGTGCAAAGGTAGCATTCTTTTCCATTTTACTAATTTAAAGATAACGAAGTCCTTTGTAGGCAAAAAGAACCAAAATTTCAATAAAAATTAAACAATCCGATATTCAGAATTGTATAAACCTACGACAAAGACACAATCTTAATCTTTCTTACATGGATATACGACACATAATCGAGCAACTGGATCACCTTAACACAATAAGCAGTGCATTGGATGTGCCGGAGCATGAGCGTAGTCAGATGATTCATCAAGTGACTGATTTTACACAAAGTTTTATAGCCGGTTTGCCCGATGTCAAAGGTTATAGAACTAAGCAAACGGGGGATTTATCCATACACGACACACCACAATCTCTAAAAAATATCCTCGAAATATACCGGCATGAAGTCGCAGAAACAGGCATCAATGCGGCCGCCGGGACACATTTAGGGTATATTCCCGGGGGGGGCATCTTCACCTCAGCACTTGCAGACTTCATCGTTGACATCACCAATCCTTATGCAGGAGTTCACTTTGCATCTCCGGGAGCGGCGACCATAGAAAATGAGGTAATTAACTGGTTGAAGAATATATTTTCATTTCCGGATGACGCCGTAGGCAATCTTACCTCAGGGGGTTCTATTTCTATGCTCATAGCCTTCAACGCTGCAAGAGATAAATACGGAATCAAGAACGAACGGATCCTCAAAAGCGTTATTTACGCCAGCGAACAAGTGCATCATTCCTGCCAGAAAGCCTTGCGCATTCTGGGTCTTGAAGACGCTATTATCCGAACAATTCCGATGGATGCCCACCATCGTCTGGAACCATTACCTCTTGCCCTGCAAATAGAAGAAGACAAAAACAAGGGTCTAACACCATTTCTCGTTGTCGCAACTGCCGGTACAACAGACACAGGGGCTATCGACCCACTGAATGAGATCGCAGACATCGTAGAAAGGCACAACCTATGGCTTCATGTTGATGCAGCTTATGGAGGTTTTTTTATCCTTACATCCCGTAAAAATCTGTTTAAAGGCATCGAACGAGCCGATTCCATCATCGTTGACCCACATAAAGGGATGTTCTTGCCCTATGGCTTAGGGGCTGTATTGATCAAAGACCGACAGGCTGTGCTCCATTCCAATCAATATGCAGCACATTATATGCAGGATGCGGATAAAGAAAGCCTTATCCTGAGTCCTTCCAACCTTTCGCCGGAACTGACAAAGCATTTTAGAGGCCTGCGAATGTGGCTTCCTCTCCAAATACATGGAATTGAGCCTTTTGCGGCTTGTCTTGAAGAAAAGTTGATGCTGGTGCATTATTTCCGGCATTTATTACTGCAACATGGCTTTCACGTAGGTCCGGAGCCTGATTTGTCCGTGAGTTATTTCTGGTATCCATTTGAATCTGATTGTGATGAAAGGAACAAGGCTCTCTTACAAGCGATACACAAGGAAGGAGATGTGTTTTTAAGCTCTTCAATCATTGACGACCGATTTGTAATCCGCATCGCTATCCTCGCTTTTCGAACTAAACGCTTTATCATTGACAGAGCCATGACGATGATTTTAAGGTGTCTTGAAAAGGTGAAATAATGCAACAAATGCCCTAATATTGATTTTATAAAATAGGGTAATTCTTTTTTCAACATTATTCTAAGAAGTCAATTCCATTGAACTCCAGCTTATATTGTAGGCAAAAATATTGTCTTTAATAGGAATTAGGGTTGAACATATTATCTTTGTTCAAAAGAAGGGAAAAGATATGCGGCTGTTGCTTTATCATTCAATGCAAATGAAATCAAAGGCGATGGATAAAAATCGATATATCAGGCTAAAACTTAACTTGTAAATATATTCAGGAAAAAAGATGTTAAAAGAATTGATTAAAAATCTGATTAAGTTAAGTCCGATTCCACTGACCCAAAATCACAAATACGATATTTTGACCAAAAAAATAATTCGTAGGCTATCGCAAGATAGTAATTGTATTGATGTCGGATGTTATAAAGGGGAAATATTGGATTTGATGATGGCTGCTTCACCTGATGGGCAACATTTTGGCATAGAACCCGTTCCTATCCAATATGAAAATTTAGTTAAAAAATACGGCAACTATCCCAACTG
>CAKUWM010000110.1 GCA_934699305.1 uncultured Saprospiraceae bacterium
GAATTATTTTCTTTTTGGATATTTAAATAATATATACCCGGACTTAGCGTTTTTGCATTAAAAAATAACTTTTGAGAACCGGACTGTTCAAACCCTTCATACAAAGGCAACACGACTTTTCCGGAAGCATCGCTGATAAACACCTTAATTATTTGGGGTGAAGTACTTTGGATATCAACACATGTAATGGCACCGGCAGGATTGGGATATATTTGAACATTGGCAATGTTGGTAAAATTGTTTGAAGAGCTGGAGGCAAAAGCTCTGGTTGTAAAATATCCATCCGGAGCAGTCATTGGCCTTGAAATAGATTTACCGGATTGGGCAATACCTTCGACATAATAATACATAATGGAATCAAATTTGGGTAAAGTAGCAGTATAATAATCATAATTACCCTGTTCCATTTGGATCCTTTCCCAAGAGATTTGTTCTTTGTTTTCAGCATAATATAGCCAAACTTCTTTAATACCCGTTTTATTCTTAACAATTGCAGTAACCTTCCTTTCTTGTTCAATATCGACATTTATATAGGGTGCGCATTGATCTACGGAAATCATCAATGGATCTAATACGCCTACCTCCTTAGTGATACAGTGTATAGCTCCCAAAGATGGAATAATTTTATTACAGTCTATCCCTACGACATGATATCCCGGAAGTAGATTTTCATATATATTCCTTGCTATCGTATCGTATTTTTCCTCATAAAAAGGAACTATTATTGTTTTATTTACAAAAACAGAATTGGTATATGTCCGATAATCACCATTGGTATTGGGATATTGCCCATTGGCAGAAGGTGGCATTGGTACGTAATGTATTTGAAACGGTTTGCCGAAAGTATTTTTAAAATTTGATAAGATATAATCAATGTTAGCATTGATTTGCGCTCCATCCGCTACATCATTATTGTAACGGCCCACTAAAATATTCTGTTCATCCAAAATCTTCATGTGCATATCTATATGGTGAATCTCATCATAAGGTAAGGTCTCCATCTTGATATATGTCTTAGTGCCCATATACTTTTTCATAATTGTATCTACCTCAGCTTCAGAGTGGTTTGAAAATCCAAATGAGTTATTGGGACCATTTTCATTCATGACCAACAATGATGAGAAGGCAAACCCCAGCCCATCAGACATGTAATTCCCTCCTGTGTGAACCAAATCATTAGGAATGCTATTTGTTTCAAGTAGCGGTAAATTCAAAGAACGGCTCAACTGTCTGGCAATTGTATCATCTTGATACCTAGGTCTATTATATATCCAATCTGTCAAATACAATGAATCGACATCATTATAATACACTGAATTAGGGCCATAGTCTCTAACCCAGATAGAATTGTATTTTCCTACAACGTACTGTATCTGCTCACTATCTTGGATTCCCTTAGATAGTAAATAGTTCTTCACGGACTCTTTATCTGAACATACAATGATTATTCGACATTGCCCGATTGTAGCTCTGACAATCTCGGCTTGAATTTCTTTATAACTATTGACCCATGAAATTATCAATCCTTGCAATTCCTCCCATTCTGCCATGCTTCTAACCACACCGGGCAACTGTCCACCATTACGCAAAGGTACATAGGTGGATACATCGGTTAAATACCCCGGCATCATAGTCCTTTCGTCTTTAGCAAATCCTCTTGGCAGATCTTGCCCAATCACCGAAGTTGTAATTAAAAGCACAAAACATAGTGAAATACATCTTCGATTCATAATAATATATATGTTTTTAAAAGTACAAATTAATGCCTATACTTGGAAGTATCGGTAATTGGTCTATTCGTTCATAAGTAAGCCGATTGACATAGAAGATATTATTTCTATTCGTTACATTCGAAATACTTGCATTTGCTTCTAATCTCACATGATCACTAAAGTGGAAGGTCTTCTTGGCAGAAATGTCAAAACGCGCATAATCAGGCAATCTTCCCTGATTTCTTTTATTTTCATAAATGATTCCGATCTTTCCATTAGCTGAACCAAAGTCAGTACTTAGGTCTGTTCCAGGGATTTGGTCAAAAAACCCGATTGCTCTGGTAAATGGAAATCCCGAACCAAAATTAAACCGCGCACTCAATTCAAAAGATTTATCCTTACCAAATGCAACGGAGCCTAACAAGTTAACATTATGTGTTCTATCATAGATAGTCGGATATTCCTGGCGTCCATCATTTCTGGTTACATTTCCATACGAATAAGTTCCCCATAAATAATAACGTCCTCGACTATATTTTGCTGTAAAGTCAATTCCATAAGCCTTACCGGTTTCTAAAATATAATTGGGATCGGTGGATAATTGCTTTCCTCTATTTAAGTTGAGTAAAGTGGCAAAGTCCTTATAATAAGGTTCTAAATTTAGCTCCAAATATGGATTTACGTCATATTCGACACCAAATACCGCGTGATACGCTTTTTGCAAAACATTGTTCAACAATTGATTTTTCCCAAAGTCATAAATTGATTCTTCCGGACCGGATAAAAATCCGTTAAACAAATTTACGACGTCTCTGTCGTCAACTGTACTCAATATATTTTGAGAATATACGCCCGCAGCAGCTTTAAGTCTAAACTTGCTACTCAAGTTGTATTTCATACCTATTCTTGGTTCGGGACTAAATTGACCCAAAGAAGCATAATAATGTAACCTTATACCCGGCTCTAAAACCAAATCACCCAACAACAATTTGTCTTTAAAAAAGAATGCTATCTCAGTTGTATTGTCATCCTGCTTAATTGTATTCTTCAAATAGTTGGTATAGTTGAGATTGGTGGCATTACCCCCTATTTCTACACCAAATTGTAGTTCAGACTTTGAATAATAATTGGTAAAGTTGGCTCCTACAAAATAATTGTTAAGAGAGGAAGTTCGTGGATTTTGTTCCAATTCATTTAGCTGAATAGAATAATTTGTTAAGTTGGCATTGACTGCAATATTAAAATTGGAACCAGCAGGATTTAAAACAAAGTTGATACCTCCACCGGCGTTATCCCATAAAAAATTGGTTGATTTGGTATAATCTACCCTATCTTTAAATTTAAATCCAAAGACGTCAATTTTACTACCATTATCAAAACCAAAATTGATTTTTCCATAATAGTCTTCAAAAGAAAAAGGAAGGCCATCTTTATTGATGTAACTGTATAATGATTTGGAAGTGATATCAAGCAATGAACGCTTATAAGAAACCAAAAATGAAGAGCTAAATGCTTTTTCATCATTTATTTTCACCAAAGGGCCTTCTAAAACGGCTTTTGCATTGAAAGGACTCACTCCTACGACACCACCAAATCTCTTTTTATTTCCATCTTTTGTTTTAATATCAACTATAGCGGAAACTCTTCCTCCATGCTCAACGTTGAATCCTGCTGAATTCACGTCAATTGTCTTAATGGCTTCTGTCTCAAAGACCGAAAAGATTCCGATACTGTGGAATGGGTTAAATATGGTCATGCCATCGATCATAATCTTATTCTGCACCGGTGCCCCACCTCTTATATATATCTGACCACCTTGGTCTCCGGTACTAACAATACCGGGCAATACAGGTAAATACTGAGCTATATCGGCATCACCACCAATCGAAGGCAATTGCTTAATTTGTTTAGGGCTAACAGTGATTACACCAGCTTTAACAACAGTTCGCTTTTCAATAGAGCCCGCAGTAATCTGGACTTCTTTTAAAACATGAGTCGATTGTTCGATGGTCATTTTTTTATAATTGATGGTTCCCGGTAAAATATTTATGTCCACTATCAAGGTATCATAACCTATATAAGTAACCATAATTTTTTGTTTCCCAGATGGAACATCATTTAAGTTGAAATATCCATTATTGTCAGTCAAATCAATTTTATTGGTACCTACCAAAGAAACAGATGCTGCAATTACAGTGTTGCCATCTTCATTGTCAATGACATTACCCCGTAAAATAGTTTTTTGTGAAAAGGCAGAAAAAGAAGCTATGAGGAGTATAAATAAAAGTATGTTTTTTAACACTATGCGTATATTTTATGTCGTAAAAGTAATATTTTAAAAAATTTTAAATTTAATTCTTGTCAAATTATTTGCAATCTTAGTTCAATGCTTGTCCTTTGTGTTAATCTACATTCGTTCAGGCATCCCGATTCCCAATAAGCTCATTCCCGACTTGAGGATCTCTGCAACCTTTTCAATCAAAGATAATCTCATTTGCTTAACATTATCTTCTGAAGCAGTTAAAATCGGGATATCGTGATAATAGCGGTGTAAGGATTTTGCTAAAGAATATAGATAATTGGCCAATTGTGAAGGATCCAGATTTTTTCCGGCATTACGGATTGTTTCTTCATATACAACTAAATTCTTTATTAAATCGACCTCTTGTTCATTTAATGAAGTATGAGGAATAGCGCTTAACTGAGATTTTTCTCGTCTTAGTATGCTTTTTATTCGAACATAAGCATTTTGGATGTAAGGTCCGGTTACACCTTGCATATCAACCGACTCTTTAGGATCAAAGATCATTCTTTTCTTAGGAGTTACTTTAATCATGTGGTATTTCAGAGCACCCAAACCAATAATCTGAAAAATTTCTTCTCTCTCCCCTGCTGTCAATTCCGCCACACCGCCCCTATCCTGACCGGATTGAGCCGCTTCGGAGATTACTTCTTTCATCAAATCATCAGCATCTACTACGGTACCTTCTCTAGATTTCATTTTACCGCTGGGAAGTTCAACCATACCATAAGCAAGATGATACAAGGCATCTGAAAAATTCATCCCCAATTCTTTCATTATTTGGAAAAGTACCTGGAAATGATAATTTTGTTCATCAGCCACAACGTATATCATTTTATCAAAGTGGTATTCATCATAACGCTGCAAAGCAAGACCAATATCTTGTGTCATATATACTGATGTTCCATCTGAACGAAGCAACAACTTTCGATCCAATCCTTTATCACTTAAGTCTATCCACACTGAACTATCTTCCTGCTGCTGAAAGATACCTTTGTCCAAGCCAAATTTCACGGCTTCTTTACCCAAAAGATACGTATCACTTTCAAAGTAATTTTTGTCAAAATGAATTCCAAGGCGTTCATAAGTTTCATTCATGCCTTTCAAAACCCATGAATTCATAGTCTTCCATAAATCAATGACTTCCGAAACTCCGGCCTCCCAGTCATTGAGCATTTTACGAGCCAACTGACCCAAATGGCTATAATTGTTGAAATATTGATTTTTGTAACCAACAAAAAAATCATCAGCCTTATCGGGTGTATTGGATTGTGATAGCAATTGAATGGCATCGTCAGAATTTTGCCAAGCTTTATATTCTTCTTTGAATTTAGATTCAAACAAAACATACATATCCCCCACGTAGTGATCACCCTTGATATTTAAAGCATCGGGATTTTTCTTATCTCCGAACAATTGGTAGGCTACCATGCTTTTACAAATGGCAATACCTCTATCATTAATTACCTGAACCTTTTTAACATCATGTCCAAGAGATTGTAAAATATTTGTAATGGAGTCCCCTAACAACATATTGCGTATGTGTCCAAGGTGAAGTGGCTTGTTGGTATTGGGAGAAGAGAACTCAATAATATATTTTAAGCTTTCTTCATCAGGTTTCACCGAAGTACTGATGCTATTAAGAGTATCAACCCAATATGCATCTGTTAGAGTAAAGTTTAAAAAGCCGCCAGCTACATCAATAGAAGAAATATGTCCATCCTTTCCTTCTAAATATTCTTTCAGGCTATTGCCCATCTGATTGGGATTAGACCTTAATTCCTTTGCAAAAGGAAATAAAGTTACCGTAAAATCACCTTTTATTTCCGGTTTGGTAAATGTAACAGGTATATCTTCCGGCTTTACGACAGCATTATATATTTGTTTAATTCCTTCACAAACAAGCTGTTGTATCAATAACTGAATCGCCATATCTTAATATAATTATTTAAAAATGCAAACGTACTTAATTTTAGAGACAAATTAAACCCGAATTCACCAATCGAGATTTCTCAAATCCCAAGATTGCTGATTATGAGGGACGTCTCAACGTACAAATTTACTCAATGGATCCATTAATCTGATTACCATCCCTACATCGATTCAGTATTTGTCTAATTCAGAATATGAAGCTTACGAAATAGGAGCTATATTGCATAGAATCTAATAATAATCAGGTCAATAGATATAAAATGGTCTTCTTAATAAGTTCAAAGATTAGCTAAATTGACTTTTCCGTTAACCAACTTGATTTCAAAATATAAGGAAAGTTTGTTACATTTGCGTCAAATTTTAAAAGAATGTCAAGAATATTAACATTGAGAGATGCCCTAAGGGAAGCGATGGTAGAGGAAATGCGATTGGATCCAAAGGTTTTTCTTAGGGGAGAAGAGGTAGCAGCATACAATGGTGCATATAAAGTAAGCAAAGGTATGTTGGATGAATTTGGTCCTGAAAGAGTGATAGACACACCCATTGCAGAGTTAGGATTTGCTGGTATCGGTGTAGGTGCCGCTATGAACGGGCTTAAGCCAATTGTTGAATTTATGACATGGAATTTTGCTGTATTGGCATTTGACCAAATAGTGAACAATGCAGCCAAGACTATGAGTCAATCGGGCGGACAATTCGGTTGTCAAATAGTATTCAGAGGCCCGTCCGGAGCTGCCGGCCAATTGGCTCAACAACATAGTCAGACATTTGAATCCTGGATGGGAAATGTACCCGGCTTAAAAGTTATTTCATGTACCGATCCAGCGGATGCTAAGGGATTGTTGAAATCAGCTATCAGAGACCCTAATCCGGTATGTATGATGGAATCCGAAGTGTTTTACGGAGAAAAAGGCGAAGTTCCTGAAGGAGAATATCTGGTACCTATCGGTAAAGCTGCAATAAGAAGAGAAGGAACGGACGTAACATTGGTTTCTTTCAATAAACAAGTTAAAACATGTACTTTGGCAGCGGACGAACTTGCAAAAGAGGGAATATCAGCTGAAGTTATTGATTTGAGGAGTATTCGTCCCTTAGACATCAATACCGTAATCGAATCTGTAAAAAAGACCAATAGAATAATTGTAGTTGATGAAAGCTGGCCGATGTTTGGTGTCTCCGCTGAAATAGCTTATGAAATTCAAAAATATGCCTTTGATTATCTGGATGCTCCTGTTACAAGGGTAAATGCCGCCGATACTTCTTTGGGCTATTCTCATGTATATGTGGATGAATATATGCCTAATCCGGCAAAAATCATCAATGCTGTTAAAGAAGTCATGTACATCAATAGATAAAAGAGTGAATAGTTACTTTTGAGGCTTTTACTCAAAAGTAATTTTCATTTCTCTTGACTTTTTCTAGGTTTTTTACAATCATGTGGACTAAAATATAACAATGCGTTTTTCACTAATAACTACATCAATATTAGGGATCACTGCCGTCATTCTGGGAGCTTTTGGTGCCCATGGTTTAAAGCCCGTCATTTCAGCGGAATCTCTAGAAGCTTATCGTACAGGAGTAAGTTATCAATTTTACCATACTTTTGCTATTCTGGCGTGTGGCATATTGTATCATATTACACAAAACAAGTCATTTCTCCTTGCTTCCAAAGTTTTTTTGGTGGGTATAATTTTATTTTCAGGATCAATTTATTTTTTAAGTACAAGGGAATATACGGGTATTGATGGACTTGGCTTTTTAGGTCCAATCACGCCTTTAGGTGGATTAACTTTTATTGCCGGATGGGTTATTATGTGTATAACATCCTTAAAGTTGAATAAAAACCAATCAAATTATCTATAACATTGGATTATTATAATCCGTATAAATCCAATCTTAAAAAAATCTTGCAATTATTTTTTTAGCCAAATAGCCGGATTTAGAGGATTTTCCTTATTCCACAATTCAAAATGTACTTCGGTATTTCCTGAATCTGCATTGACTGCTGCTATGCCGACCATGTCACCGGTTTTTAGTTTCTGACCTTTTGATACAGCGACAGATTCAAGATTAGAGTATATGGTATAGTATTTACCATGATTAATCATGACTGTATTCTTATATCCTGATAAAAAAGCAATATGGACAACCTCTCCTTCAAAGACCGAATTAACCCTGGCATTTGTTTCCGTTTTAATATCTATTCCATTATTAACAATGGTTACATGACTTAAATCAGGATGAGCTTGTGTTCCAAATCGTTTTGTAATAACGCCACGACTAACAGGCCACACCAAATTGCCTTTATTAGACTGAAAATCAGCAGAAAGAGCTGCACTTTTAGGAGTTTCACTTATTACAACTTCTTTTTTCTCTGTTACCGTTCTGGCCGGCTTCTTTTCAGTAGATTTTGGTGAGGTGACGACTAAAGTCGCGATAGCATTCTCTGATTTTTCACTTTCATTAGCAGCTTTTACCTTAGCAGCTTCAATAGCAGCCAATCTTTCAGCCTCTTTTTTACGTTCACGTTCAGCAAGTTCTCGAGCTTCCTTCTCTTTACGCGCAATTTCTCGTCTAATAGCTTTTTCAATATCAGAAGCGATAGCACGTTGTTGTTTTTGTTGACGATTTAAAGTCGTTATCAAGTATTTTTCATCTTTGGATAGATTAGCTAATAATCTGTCCTTATCTTTCAAGTCTTTAGATAAGAGGTCGGATTGATTTTGTTCTTTTTTAAGCAATACCTGTTTTCCGGATTTAATC
>CAKUWM010000111.1 GCA_934699305.1 uncultured Saprospiraceae bacterium
ATTCACCATCTGTAGCAATATTTACTATGCCGGATTTCGACATCTTGTGAGCATCGTTGATTAATTCCTCTGCAAACAGAGCGCCATCATTCAGAAGACCTTCAAATGCAACTTTTTGTGAAATAGTGCCATTGTAGAAGAAAACAGCAATAGATTTTCCATTAGGTAGAGTAACTTTATAAGGGTGGTGGGTATCAATACTTACTTCATCGAAAGGAATCCAATCGCCTGCTTCATTACGAACAGATTCAATCTGCCGGGGTGCTAAAATGGTAAACAAAATACCGGCTTCACTCAAATGTTCCAGAGTCGAAGTATTCACGGCTGTTTCACTCAACCACATCCCTTCAGGCTTTCTACCATAGCGAAAATCAAAGTCTTTAATACCCCAATGAACCTGTATTTCCATCTCCAAATTATTGGCAAGAGGCATTATCAAATGATTATATACCTGCGCAATAGCATTACCATGCCCTCTATTTACTTTGGCACTTACCTTATCAGCATCAATTATTTCTTTATAGGTGCTTACTTGGTGCTCTTCCATCCAAGACATCAATGTCGGTCCAATGTTGAAGCTTATCTTTTCATAATTGTTGACAATTTTCATAATTTTATGATTGCTATCTAAAATGCGTGCAGCACTATTGGGCGCATAACATTCATAACATATCCTTTCATTCCAATTAGAAAAAGGTGCGGCTGATGGCTGTGATTGAATTTCATTGAGCCAGGCATTTTCACGAGGCGGTTGATAGAAATGTCCGTGAATACAAATATATTTTTCAATCATAACTTTTTCTTCATAGCTACTTTTTGATTTACAGTTTTCATAACCTTTTTAGAAGAACCTTCACTTTTATCGCTAATTTTATGGATAATCTTAGCTTTATTTTGGGCAAGAATTAAGATAGAAAGTGGCGGACAAGTTATGCGAATCGAATATGGCTTATCATGTTTGGATATCTTCAGTGCCTTTATTGTAACCGTATTTTTGACACCGCTACCACCATAATCTTTATCATCACTATTCAATATCTCTGTCCAGGAGTTATTTTCATGTACACCAATCTGATAATCTTCTCTGATGACTGGCGTCAAATTAAGAATAACAAGAAGGCGATCTGACTTATCTTTTCCTTTACGCATAAATGCAAGGACGCTATTCTCACGATCATCGACAACCATCCATTCAAAGCCTTCCGGCTGGTAGTTATAATAAGAAAGAGCATTATAGCTTGTCAGTAAGTGATTCAATTTCTTTACTAAATCCTGAATTTGTTTGTGAAAATTAAAACGCAACAGGTGCCATTCAAGTCCATTGATATGGCTCCATTCCCAGCTTTGTCCAAACTCGCCTCCCATAAACAACAACTTGGCTCCGGGATGCGTAAACATATAACCTAACAGTATTCTGAGGCTGGCGAATTTCTGCCATTCGTCGCCAGGCATCCGGGTAAGAAGGCTTCCTTTTCCATGAACAACTTCATCGTGTGAAAACGGAAGAACAAACTTTTCAGAAAATGCATAGACCATGCTGAAAGTTATCTGCTCATGATGGAATTGCCTGTGAATCGGATCTAAAGCAAAATATTTTAATGTATCATGCATCCATCCCATCATCCACTTTTGGTCAAAGCCTAATCCGCCAGCATGTACGGATGCTGTAACATACGGAAAAGAAGTGGATTCTTCCGCAATAGTCAATACATCAGGGTGTAGAGCATGTAAGGTTTGATTCATATCTTTAATAAATCCGATAGCTTCCAAATTTTCCCGGCCACCATATTTATTGGGGGTCCACTCCCCTTCTTTACGCGAATAATCTAAATGTATCATAGATGAAACGGCATCTACTCGAATACCATCAGCATGATACATCTCACACCAGAAAGCAGCATTGCTGATTAGAAAAGATTTGACTTCTTTCTTTCCATAATCAAATATCAAACTCTTCCAATCAGGATGATACCCTAATTGAGGATTTCCGTGTTCATATAAATGAGTTCCATCATAATAGCTCAAAGAATGACCATCGCTTGGAAAATGACTCGGCACCCAGTCCAATATAACTCCAATACCGGATTGGTGAAAGGCATCGACCATCTCCATAAACTCTTGGGGTGTGCCAAATCGAGATGAAGTGGCATAATAACCTATGACCTGATACCCCCAGGAAGGATAATAAGGATGCTCCATCACAGGCATCAATTCTATATGAGTAAAACCCATTTCTTTCACATAAGGCACAAGCTCATCCTTCATCTGAGTATAGGTCTGAAAACTACTTTCTTTCCTTTCAGGTTTCTTCCAGCTCCCTAAGTGAACTTCATATATCGACATGGGTGAATGCATCTTATCAAAACTCCTCCTTTGATTCATCCAACCATCATCTGTCCATTGGAAATTTCGGATATCCCATACGACACTTCCGGTATCAGGCGGGGTTTCCCATTTGAACGCATAAGGGTCACCTTTTTCATAGACTTTGCCGTCCGAACTAATAATATTATATTTATAGACAGCACCTTCTTTAACTCCCGGCACAAAACCTTCCCATATACCACTTTGATCCCATCTAGGGTTAAGTCTATATTGTGAGGTTCGCCAATGATTAAAATCTCCCATCACCGTAACATCCTTGGCAGAAGGAGCCCATACAGCAAAGTAAACACCTTGCCTTCCATTCACTTCGACAATATGACTTCCCAGAAAGTTATAAATGCAATGATGCAATCCGGATTGAAATAATTGGACATCATATTCAGTGAAAAGAGAAAAAGGAATAACACCTGTTGTCATAGCCTTTACATTTATTTAACAGCTAAAATAAGTTAAATTTAAGAATAAGGGCATAAAAAAAGCCGCCCTGAGGCAGCTTTATATTGTCATTTATTCTGAGAATAATTATTCAATTGTTGAAACAACTGAATTTGGTTCACCAAATGGGCTTGGTACTAAAGAATCAGCTTCAGTGTCATTTACCCAGTTGTTACCATCTACCAAGTACTTGAACTGATATTCCTGACCTTTTTCCAATTCCAAAACACCTTTAAAAGAACCATCTTTTTGCTTCTTAAGTCCAAAACCTAATTCAGGATCCCAATTATTGAAATCACCAAGAACGACAACCTCTTTTGCACCATTAATTACTTCTGCAGATGGATTAAAAGTGACTTTCGCTACAGATTTTGATTTTACAAATTGCTTTTTCATTAAAAATTTATTAAGTATTGAGAATATTATTCGGCAAAGATACGATTAATTCTCATATCACAAAGAATTGATTATCATAGCAAAACATAATAAAAGAATTTTTTAAAGTTGATTATTAATGTTTTATAAATAGGCTTTTCCCTTTAGTAAGTTTGCAATAATTTTTAAACAATCAACAAATGCCATATATTATTTTGTTAAACTCACAACATAATCCATTTATAATATATAATTTTTTGTTATTTCTTTGTTAAATCAACCTTTTCCATATTCGTCTAACACTAAAAATCATGCTTTTATTACTGAAGAAAGTACTTCAAACTCTGTATCACCTCCATTCATTAATCACACTCAACTACCACCCGTTGTAGAACTGACTAACTTTGACTCCAACTTTACATTAAAAAATATACACTATATTTTATATGAAGAAACTTACCTTTGATTTTCATTAAAACAATATGACACATAAAATATTTTCTACTTTTCAAGAAGCAGAATCTTTCCTATTCAATAGTTTACCGGTTTTTCAACGACAAGGACCGGCAGCCTACAAAGCAGATATTGGCAATATCTCTGCATTGATGGAATATGCAGGAAATCCTCATCTCGCTCCCATAAAATTTATTCATATTGCCGGAACCAATGGCAAAGGTAGTCTCACCCATCTCATTGCAGCATATATCCTTAGCTGCGGTTTCAAAACCGGTATTTACACCTCCCCTCATTACAAAAACATGCGGGAAAGAATTAAAATCGGCAATGCATTAATTCCCGAAAATAAAATAATAAATTACCTCAACTTTTTTATTCCGGTTTTAAATGATATCAAACCTTCCTTTTTTGAACTGATATGTGCAATGGCATTTATGTACTTCAGGGACGAAAAAGTTGATTACGCCATCATAGAAACCGGAATGGGCGGTAGGCTGGATAGTACCAACATTATACATCCTATATTCAGCGTCATAACCAATATTAGCTTTGACCATCAAACCTTCTTAGGCGATACATTAGAAAAAATTGCATTCGAAAAAGCCGGAATAATTAAAACAAATACCCCAGTCGTTATTGGTCAAAAAATCATTGAAACAGAAAATATTTTTATCCTTAAAGCGGAACAATCCAACTCCGATATTACCTTCGCTGAAGACAATTGGTCTTGCAATTTAACCAATTTTGATGGAATAAAATCTTCTTATCACATTTCCAACCGCATTGATAACATATCACACGTATATACTTCTGCGCTCCATGGCAACTATCAGGGACAAAACATCCAAACTTTCATGGAAGCGTGTCAACAATTAAATCATTATCAACATATCAAATGGAATGAAATTGCCATAATAAAAGCTCTGTCCCAAGTGGATAAACTTACTTATTTTATCGGGAGATGGCAGGTTGTCCAACATAACCCAACTATCATCTTAGAAAGCGCTCACAATATAGACGGCATTCAACATGTAGCACGCCAGTTAAAATCAAATTCCTATGATAATCTTTTTATTATTTTCGGCACTGTGGCTGACAAAGATGTAAGTCCTGTTTTAAAATTATTGCCTGATACCGCACATTATATTTGGACAAAAGCCAATATTCCAAGAGCATTGTCCGAAGAAGTACTGTGCGAAATGGCTCAGAAAATCGGTTTAAACGGAGTTCATCTGCCTGATGTCGCCACTTCCCTTCAATATACGTTGAATAAAGTCACAAAAAACGATTTAATCTTGGTCACAGGTTCCATATTCATCGTGGGTGATGCTTTGAAATATTTGGAATAAAACAGATTAATAAAATATTTAATCCATTGGATTTCAACATTTAAATACCAAAAACTGTATCTTGAGATTTTATTCAGCGAACAGACTATTGTAAAATATTAATATAGTAATAAGGTTTTTTTAACTACTTTTTTCTAATATTTGCGTCTTAAAAGTGTAATTATTTTTTAAAAAGATAAAAACTCAATGAAATGAAAAAATATTCTGTTCTTATTTTAGCCATTATCTTAGGGTATGCATTTAATTCAAATGCACAAGGATATATTGGTTTTAAAGCAGGCTACAATGCCGGCTCAACTTCAGCTGCAAGTTCACTAACTAATATTCTGCCATTAAAAACTTTACATGGATTTACTGCAGGCGCAGTAGGTGGCTACAACTTTGGTCCATATTTTGCCCTTCAGGCCGAGTTAAATGCTACTCAGAAAGGATTTAGAATTTCTGAATCAAAGGGATTTGAAATTTACGACTTTCCGATTGATGCCGGTTTGGAATATTGGAATCGGTTTACCTACATAGATGTTCCAATTTTGGCAAAAGCTAAAGTAGGCAATGACATCATCAAAGTATATGGTGCCATAGGTCCTCAGTTCAGTTTATTAGCGAAAGGAAGGGCGAAAGCTAATGCTAATTTTATTCTTCCGGTTACATTATTTGACAGAGATATTAACCTCGATAATCTTGGGTTCAATAGATTTGAAGTATCAGGGGTCGGCGCCATTGGACTAGATATAGCCGTTAACCCATTCGTCAATATATTTGCTGAAGGCAGGTATGTAATGGCATTTACGGATTATTATAAATTGCCGCCCATCGGTCCTTTGACTCTTGACACTGATATTAGAAATAGAGGTTTGGCGTTTAGTGCCGGTGTCACTTTTAATCTGGGGAATATGTCAGGAGAGAATAGAGGAAGTAGTAATCGTTTTTAACACTTATTCAGCATCAATCTAATGAGGGATCTGGGTTAAAATTGTCCTATAAAACCATGAATTAAAAAGCCACGATCTTACAAGGTCGTGGCTTCTTTTATTTCTTTATTAAAACAAAGGTGTTCTTAACTTAAATAAAAGATACTAAGTCGAAAATCCATCCCCTTAGCATTGGGAAGGCTGAGGGCATCTAGTTTCAACAATTTTCTCAATACTTTCCCGGATAAAATTCGGCAAAATCGTATTATTGGTAAGTGATATCTTCGCCGGATGGGCAAGATCTCTGACCATCTGATGGAGACGTTCTTCGCCATGTTCGGCTATAACACTATTTTTCCTATCTTCTTGATTAAAATAATCATACATACCATCGGCATAGGCTTCCGGATGAAATTGAGTTCCAATCATTTCAGGTGTAAACCTTACAGCCATAATGGCGCGCTGACGAGGCTCCATGGGGTTAATTTGTTCTAATGCGAGAACTCGCGGATAGTCATCTGTACGTGTTTCATAATCTTCTTTGATTACTTCAAAAGAACGAAAATCAGCCACATACATAGGATTAGGAAGACCGTCAAAAACCTCTTCATAGAGACCATTGCCCGTCATATAGCATGGATAAGTACCGAAAGATTTTTTATTTCTCTGTCTCACCTCTCCATATTTAAAATGAAGGCATGCCATTTGAAATGAATGACATATAAAAAAGACATATTTCTTATTTCTGAACTTCAAGTTATGCTGATACACACGATCTATCCACTCTGAATATGCTACTTCCCATGTTCCATCACCCTCCCTGGGGTCCCCGGGACCGCCGGATGATATATACATATCAAAGTCTAATGAAGGAATCTCGTGCTTGTGCCTGACATCAAAAATTTGGTAACTCACTTCATCTCCGAATGAATTGGCATGTTCAACTATTGAACCTAATCCAAGGTTAGGGGTATTATCATTGAGGTCTAAAATCGCTAACTTAATACTCATAATGCTTATTTTGGATGTTTGGGCAACATCCCTTTTTCACCGCAAAGGTATGAAATCATCTTGACAATTATTAATCATTAAAATATTTAATTTAAAATGCCAAATTCCACCAAATAAATACCTTAATATCCTATATTTTTCAAACCAAAATATGTATTATATTTTTTGAAATACAAAAATCACCTAAAGAATTGTTGCTCAAACAATTTAGTGAAATCTCACCAGTAAAAAGAGACTATTTCAACCGTGGACTAATGATTTTTGTCTCTCACCTGATATAAAAAGAAACAGCAATTACAAGTTATGTTATATCAAACTGATTTATAACAATCCACCATTTTTTTTATATTTCTGAAAATGCGGAATTTCTTTAAAATCAAAATGTTGACGTGATAGTCGTTTAGACCAAATAATTGGACTATTACGACAATCCAATCGGTACAATTCAACCTATTATAAATTAAAGAGACAAAAAAAAGCCGATGCGTTTTCTTTCTCGACGCATCGGCTTATATACTAAACTATAAAATAAATTTACTTGTTTTCCGGATTTTCGTTTGTTCCGGTAATCGGTGAATTAGTTACAGCAGTTTTAGTAGTAACTGGCTTTTTAGCAACCGGCGCTTTTAGCGCTTTAGATGCTTTAGCCTTTGGAGCAGTAGCTTTCTTTTCAGACGCCTTTACGGCCGGTGCAGCTTTTTTAGCGGCAGTCTTAGGTGTAGCGTCTTTTTTAACAGCAGGTTTAGCCGTAGCTTTGGCGACAGTTGACTTAGCTGGAGCTGAAGTTTTTGTTACACTCTTAGAAGTTGATTTCACAGCATTTGTTGTCGCTGCCTTAGGTGCAGTAGCAGCTTTTTTTGCTGCGGGCTTTGGCGTAGCTGTCTTCTTTGCAGCAGGTTTAGCAGACGGTTTAACAGCAGGTTTTGTTTCTTTAGCGACAGTTTTAGATTTTGTTGCTGCTTTTGGTGAATTCTTAGGAGTTGCCGCAGGCTTTGCATTTCCGGCAGCTTTACCGGCAACACTATTTCTAACAAAAGATCCCCAAGTCAAGTTGTCTTTACCATCTTGATGAGCAAGTGCTCTTTCAATAGCCATTGTTGCAGCATTTTCAACCACCCAATCAAAGTTTTCCTGGCCTACAGAGAACAAGTCAGCATCCGGAGCAGGATTACAGAAGTCAATAGCATAAGGAATGCCGTCTCTAACTGCAAATTCTACCGTATTGAAATCATAACCTAATGCATTATTCAATCTTAATACATAGTCCTTAATAGTTTCCAATAATTTCTTTTCAACCGGTCCACCATTTGTAACGTATCTCAAGTGATGTGGATTACGAGGTTCATATTGCATGATTCTAACATACTTTTGTCCGAGACAATAACATCTGAAATAAGAATCGAACTGGATTTCTTCTTGCAAAAGCATAACTAACTGGCCTGTTTCGGAATAAGAACTAAATAAGTTTTCCACATCAGTTACTTTGTAAACACTCTTCCATCCACCACCTGCGTGAGGCTTCATATAAGCCGGAAAACCAATTTCATCAAAAATACCGGACCAGTTAAGAGGAAATTTAAGGTTTCTGAATGAATTGCTGGAAGTATCCGTAGGCATTTCTTTTGAAGGTAACAAGTAGGTCTTAGGAACAGGAACGCCTATTTTTGAGGCCAGTGCATTATTAAAAAATTTCTCATCTGCACTCCACCAGAAAGGGTTGTTCATAACCGCAGTTCCACAAATAGCAGCATTTTTTAGATAAGCTCTATAG
>CAKUWM010000112.1 GCA_934699305.1 uncultured Saprospiraceae bacterium
TCTAACTTTACTATACCCGGCTCCGGCATCAAAAGAGATCTTAACCAATTCTAAGATACCTACTCTTTCTGAGGCTATTAATTGCTCTCCAAGTACTTGGACTAAATGTGCATCTGCCTGAAAATTAAGAAGTATACCACCATCTAAACATAATTCATCTAAAAAGATAGGATTAATCTTTCTTACGGAGTTATTATAGTTATAAAACTCTGTATTATATATTTTCTCTAAAATTTCTCCGTCCTCATTTTTAAAGTAAACAGGTTTTGAAAAAAGCTTGAACTCAGTAATCTCAACAAAATAGTGGTCAGGATTTTTCTTGTCTAGAAATGGCGGTTTAGTAATTTTACCGTAAGCATAAAATTCTCCCTTTCCTTTCTTTTCAGGCTCAACAAAAACTACTTCTATAGGAAGGTTTTCAAATTCCTTTTTGTAGTTTTTGATATTTGGAAAGTGATAGTATTTACCGAGAAAATCATTAAAATCTCCTTCCGGGTCATTTCTATATTGAGTTAATATTAAACAATTTCTTTCCATTTATTAACCTCATTTTGTAGAATTATAACTTCCTGACGATATCTATTATAAGAAGTTTTTCCATTTAAACCATTGTTCCAACAAGTAATCGATCACAGTTGAAAATTTTATTGTTTTTTATTCAATTACATATTGATATACAAATCTATGATTTAATATGATTCATTTTCAACAATAATTACAATGATTTGGCAATCAGATAATTAAATGCATTTCCGTAATTGGGAATAATTTACAAGGCCTCATTCTCTTGTAAACAATCTTCACCTAAATACCCGAACTCCTACAAAAAAACAATAACTAATCGCCAATCTATAAATGTAATTTTACAATTAATTACCTGCAGGATATTTTAATCCCAATTTTAAATCGTCAATTAATCTTTTCAATAGATCCGAAGATTCAGTAATATTTGCAATGAACTCTTGGTTTGAAGTCATATTTCCTATACCACACGATAACATAGTACGCTCCTTTTCAATGTTAATCTTTGTTCGGAAATCCTTTTCATTTTCAGGGAACCTATGAGTAAAGCTATTTCTTTTTTCTCTTGTTCCTTCTATTGCAGAGTTGAATTCCAGCAACTTTTTTCTAATATCTTCATTTTTCACTTGTCGGAGTAGAAAATCTTTAAATTCAACTTTTTTCTCCAACAAATTCAAATCATAATACTCATTAAGTATATGAGCCATTACATCAAGTGTCGAAAAGAAAAAATAATAATATGTTTCAGAAAAGTATCTAAAAAGTATGTTATCCACTAATTCCCTTTGATTATTATCCGATACATTTTCTTTAAATCCTCTGTTATAGTGTGTATTTAGAAATAAATGTGTTTCGTGAAGTGAAAATAACTTGTTTGACAAAACTCTACCCCAATTGTTAAGAGCGCTAATTTTATTTGCTTCTTGCAAGCTGTGTTTTTCAATCAAGGCGAATGGTACAATGCTTGTTGCTTTGAATTCCAGTCTACCATATGTAGGAATTCCATCGGACAATTCTCTTATTTCTTGAAGTGAGGGATATTTATAATAACGGGATTTAAGGATTTTTTTGGCCATTTTTACAGAATTACAGATAACGTTTAGTGTAAGAATAGGCGTATTAAGAATAGTGTAAATCAAAGATTACTAATATAATTTTAAAGAAACGGAATTATTATATTGATACCATACGGAAAAGCTTAAAGAGTATTATTTTATAGGTCGGGATTTAATGAGGTTCCCCATAATAAGTTAGTCTAAGCCGATACTCTTAATTTTTGCCGCAATATTCTCTTTTGCTATTATGTTGCTATATAAGCGGCTATACCCAATAAAATGAATGTTTTCCGAATCGGAATAATAGTGGCCGAATTGAAGGTCTTTGTCCCAGGTATTTGGAACTTCATAACACCCATCTATTATCTCGTAATAAACCGACTTGCCTTCAAAGATGACTATTTTAGGCTTTAGGATTTGGATCAATTGAACACAAAATTGAATGCTGTTCTTGTAAAAATCCCCAAATTTGAGCTTAGTCCTATTGGTACACTGGCTTATCTGTTTATCGCTAGTTGTAATTATATGGTACAGATTGGTCTTGACACATTGTGTTTCAAATTTCGAAATTATCTGTGTGTCGGTCAGTCCGGCCAATTTCAACAATGATATGGTTTCATTGGCAAGGGGATAGTTGTATTCATTATCATAATGATCCAAATACGACATCCGATCCGAAGAGAATTTTACTTCGTAATGTTGTTCTCCACTTCCCTTTCCTGGATTTATGCCAACAAAAAGTATTTCTGGATTGCCAATAAGTTTACCATCTATTACATCGAACCCGTAGTATAATTTTTTTGCTTCCTCATCTTTTAAAAGTTCTTGGTTGAGCGTATTTAGATAAGTTTTTAGGTTCTCTTCCCATGTTTGAATTGTCATAATGTGGTTGGTTTAGTGGTTATTTTGCTGTATTGATAGAGGTATATAAATATCTCATCCTATTGTAATTCGCTCTATGAAATTTCTCATCCCTGCTGTTAATACGAATATATAGGTGCCAAAAAAATATTAATCAAAACGATATTGATAATGATATACATAATACTCTGTATTGTAAATTACATAAATATGAACCAGGTCTTTTCCATATACCATTACGATTTACGGATCTTTAAAAAATCTATAAACATTTCAGTTCATTTAAATTTCTCTAACATAATTATTTTATGTTAAATTCCATTGTTTTTTAGTTTAAATGTCTGATAGTGAAGATGAAAATATGGTTGCCGATTTTGCTGATCGCATTTCGCACCAGAGCAATCAATCCTCCGTAGCGATTAATCGCTTTAAAACATACGGCTACCAAATGACCTTGCTTACTATTATAATCTAAATTTAAAGAAACGGGGTTTTGAATAGGGATCTTACGGAAAAGCGTAAAGAGCAGCGTTTTAGGTTAGGATTTGGTAAGGGGCAAAGGCGGGAGATTTTGCGCAGCGGAAGGATGAATTTTTATAGCCCCCGCTAGCGCGAGCGTCCCGCTCGTGCCGGCAGCAGTAAGGCAAATCTTAAATAGGCAAGATTGTGAGGAAGATTTCTACTCAACAAGGACGAGACATGTCCGGGGATAAGCCATGGATAGTCCATAGTTAAGCCGTATATGAAAAATAAGGAAAACAGGGCAATTCATAACTTGATAACTTCATAACCGTATAACCATAGCTGGCAGTTTGTAGTTGCAGTGGGCAGAAAGCCAGTTCAAAATGGATCGCACCATAACGCCATAACCGTATAACTTCATAACCATTTAACCGTATAACCTTTTAGCCATAGCCGGCAGTTTGCAGTTGCAGTGGGCAGAATCTGGTTCAAGGTTCAAGGTTGGTGGCAATTCATAACTTCATAACCGTATAACCATAGCTGGCAGTTTGTAGTTGCAGTGTGCAGAAAGCCAGTTCAAAATATAATTTAGCGTAAAAATAAAGCTCAAAGTCTCCCGACTTTGAGCAGCAGGGAATTTTTAGTAAATTTGGGGAAAAGGGATAAAAATGGATATTAAAGCATCAAAAATAGAGCTCATCAAAATAATATTAAATATCGACAACGATAGATTTATCCAAAAAGTAGCGGATTTCATAAACAATGAAAAGTCGGATTTTTGGAACGACCTGAGTGCTACCGAACAAGCTGAAATAAAAAAGGGAATCGAACAGTTGAACAATGGAAAAAGAGTGCCGTTCAAGGATGTTCTAAAAAGGATTTCCTAATGGAAGTTTACCTATCCGAACTGGCCGAATCCAAACTCAAAAAACTCACTTAACATTTGTTGGAAAATTGGAACCATAAAGTCAAAATGGACTTTCTGGCCAAATTAACGGATACAATCAAACAAATATCGATCCAACCTGAAAGCTGCCCGAAATCGAACGAATTTGGTGGTATGTATAAATGTGTAGTAACCAAACAAACTACCTTCTTCTACCAAATTAATTTTCAAACACAAGAAATAGAAATAATTACAATTTTCGATACAAGACAGGATCCTAAAAAAATCAACAAACAGTTGCGTAAATAGTATGAAAGCCCGTTCAATGTACAAAGTTGAAGGTTCAAGGTCGGAGGCAATCCATAACTCCATAACCTTTTAACCGTATAACCTTTTAACCTTAGTCGGCAGTTTGCAGAGGGCAGAATCCGGTTAAAATTTAATCTAGGTACCATTTACGCTCCTCCCTTTTCCAAAGGGAGGTGTCTTCGCCTTGGCGAAGACGGAGGGCCTGCCTGCCGGTAGGCAGGATTGAACTTGGCAGAAAGCCTATTCACGGCTTCGTATAAAATCAAAAGTTAGATCAGGGCAACAATTCCCTCCCCTTTGGGGAGGGCCAGGGAGGGGACTCGTTCTGAAAATCGGCTGTCGATTAGCGGGTTGTAATGTTGCCCGATCTAAGTACACTTACCCATAACGGCACGAGCGTGACGCTCGCGCTAGCAGGGGCCATGTGGTGTGGTATGTACAAAGGCACGAGTGTGGCCTCACAACAGCTGGGAATTTCTGGTTTGGTTTATTCTGGGATGTTCCTGTTTTTGGGATAGGTGATAGCGCGTGCAAGGAGGATTGGTGGATTATGCCGTTTTTCTATTTCGTCAACAATTTTTTCATTTCCCTGATCGAGTCCGTGTAGTCCGACATTTTTCGTCCTTTCCCTATGTGAATTGGACTTGAATTCATGCGATTTGCCAAATCTTTTATGGGCATATTTTCCAAACTCCCGAATTCATATTTCCACCAGTCCAGTTCCTGCAATCTATGATTTTGGAATCCAGTTGTCCTTCGATTGTTGTCGGTCGGTAAAAAGACCAGTTCCCCGATTATTGAATCCACTTCTCCGTACTCAAGGATTATTCCGTCATAAATAAGTTGGCCATAGAACGATTCTTTAAAAATAGACTCGATGTTTACCTGGTCAGACGTTTTGATGTCCGTCAAGATTACGTTGTACTTGGTAAGTCCGTTGGTGAGCAACCAACATTTTTTCCGATCAACATAGTAAACCGTGGCATTCCATTTGCCCAGTTTTCCGGAATCGGTATTTTGGTCGGGCAGAATGAGTTTTTTGACCAACTTTTCTAGTTTTTTCGTGGTATGGATTTTTGTTCGATTCAAATGTTGTAGAACAATTAGATATAGTTATTGGGCATATTTATTTAAAAGTCTAATGATATAACAAATAATTTTAATTGTATTACACTATGCCCGTATTTGCAACCTTCATTTCTGAAAACCTCCCTAAACATTAAAAATAAGTCTTCCATTATTGACCGGGAAGCAAATAAGGATTTTAAGGAGGATCGTATAAATAGATTTTTAAGCCTTTATGGGCTTGTGCAACGGTTACCTTTGTTGGGCAACGTTATTTTTTGTTTTCATAAAGTTCGATTGCTTTTAAATAATTCATTCCGCCACTCTTTGTTTGGTCGTGTATAAATCCATTCAATTCAGGGTGGTTTTTGTTAATCCAATTCACAAGTCCGTCTCTGTTTTTTACAAATATCGAATCGTTGAAAAGGACATATTTCGTTGTTTCAATACGGTTTATTCTATTCTTATCAAAATGGATGACTTGTTCAGTTACAATAGGCTCTTTGTGAAGGAAAGAAATTCTTTTGTCCGTTTTTGAAATTTTAGCTTTTACCGTTCCCCTTTCCTGTCCGATCTCGAGGATTATATAAGTCGGGCTAAATACAGAGTCCCATTCTAACCATTCCACATACTCTTTTTTGGAAAATATCTGTTCATAATCGTATTCGGTTTCTTTTGTCAAAAGACTGTCGGTCAGCAAATTTTCGATTCCGAGAATATTTGATTTGTCAAGAACCTCATAATATCTTTTGGCTATTTCCAATTTGTCAATCTCCTTTTCAGGATTTTTACAGGAGATAATCCCGATTGTTATAAACAATAAAAGAAATGTGATCTTACTCATTTTGCGTTTGGTTCGTCATAATGTGCTACAACTTATGGATATAGTAACAAGTTATTCTATTTCTTTTATAGGACCAATACAACAAATAAATTTTAGGGAATTAATTTGGCAGGATTTGTAGGATACTTATCTAAAAGAGTATGGAGGGCATGTCTGTGTTGGTCTCGGTTTTGCGTAACATGACTATTGGAGCTAATATTTTTTTTCTTACCAATTTTAGGGATTTTTGGTTTATGAAGGGGCAATTTTTACTTGTTTACATTAACTGGCACAAAACGAACCGAGATTATTGGCACAAAGACAGCGGAATCTGTGGCACAATCTGAACTGTAATAGCCATCAGGAGTATGAGTACCCGGGATTTTTCGAGCTCTGTGAAGGAGATATAAGCCATGGATCCCTGCTACCGAAATCTCCAATATTACCGACAAGGTTATTCCTGCATTGAATGAATAACGTAATCGTCACCTTGAACCGGTATATCCCTTTGTATTTTTGGACTGCATACATGATAAGGTTGATTGAAAATCTACTGGGTGCACACCTTTGGCAATTCTCGAACAAGTATGGTGGAATTTATAACAATGCGTGTAAATAATTAGCGGTATCATTCAACCCACTGTTCCGAAGTAGGTTTAAAACCTCATACTCGTTCAATTCAGGTTTCTTTTTGTTCAAAACCATTTCTTTAAATGCCTGTAACGCTTCTTCGTGATTTAGGTCTATAATATCCGTAAGAAAATCATCGGCCGATTTTACTTTCAAACCAAAAGTTTCAAGGTATTCTTCCGGAAAATCCCTTATGTTATTGGTAACAATAACATTTGCATTTACTTTGATCGCAGCGGCCAAAACATGGCAATCATCTGGATCTGGTAGCGTTAGATTCCCTAACAATCCTTCGTAATTATGAACTAGGGCATCTGGAAAAGCTATATTGGCCTTTTGTACTCCCCTTTTAGCGTCGGCCTCAGAAACACCCTTTCTCTCCATAACACTTTTCCATTCTTCAAAAATATGATGACTCCATTTCGGTGTATATAGCTCATAATGGGCAAACCAAAATAATAGATCGCGTATTACTACGGGATAGATAACATTTGTATCTAAAACAGCCTTAAATCTAACACTATGAATCATACAGCCCTAAATCCTCGTCAAAATTCATAATATCGATTATGTTTCTCTTTTGTTCTTCTTTCATCCGTTTCTTATACTTTAAAATGTCTTCAAACCTTATCCGTCTGTGTCTACCAACTTTCGTAAATTCTATTTTACCTTCTTCCAGCAACTTGACCAAATAAGGCCTCGAGCAGCCTAAAATCTCGGCTGCCTTCTGAGTGGTAACTTCGGTCGCAACAGGGACTAATGATATAGGCTTTCCTTGACTCATAGATTTTAATATATCTCCAAGCAATTTTAGGGCTCTTATGGGAATTACAATTTTATCTTTGGTTTCTTCTATTTCAATTTCCGCTTTATCGGTATGCAATTGTTTTATAATAGAAGCCAATGCATTATAGGATTCAATTGCAACTTTCTGCTCCTGTTTGGTAGGCCTTCTAATTTCTTCTAATGCTTCCATAACTGTTTGACTTAAAAACTTAAATCAAAATTAATCGAAATATACGAAATAAACAAAATATTCGAATGGAAAATTAAACTGCACTTAAAACAGCTAGGGTTCCGTTGCATCCACAATATGTTGACATAAAACCAACAGGAATCGAACTCTTTATAATTGCAAAAGTTAAAGAAATTCGACTTGCTAAAGAAACACCGTATTAAACGAATCCCTTAGCGATAAGTTGTATGCCTTAGGGGAAGAACCGGAAGACGCCCTGACAACCGTAGAAGAGGGAATGGTAATCTATCGGCTCCATAAATACTATGAGCGCAACTCAAAGATAAATCGGCAAAAAAGACCCTCCACCTTAAAAAATACGGGCTACTGGATTATGAGGCCGGTGATTTTAATTTTCACAAGACCTACGGCGACCTGGGCAAAAGCTATATTGAATGCCACCACACTACGCCCCTAGCCTAAATCGGCGGGGAAACCATCACTACCCTGAACGATTTGGCACTCGTATGCTCCAATTGCCACCGGATGATCCACAGGGGCATCAACTAGGATGTCGGTACGGGATCTGCGAGGAATTGTGGAACGATGAGCAGGGTCAGTGGACAGCTTGCAGGGGGCAGAAGGCAAGTCACAAAGTTTAATCCGGGCACCATCTAATTCCTCCCTTGAGGGAGGTGGCATGCCCGGAGGAGCAGGCCGGAGGGTGTAACGCACCATTGATACGGTTAGAAATACAGATTCCAAGCTAGGAAACCATTCAAGCATCGTTCAAAGTCGGGAGACTTTGCGCAGTGGAAGGATGAATTTTTTAGAAGGCCATTGGATACCGGAAGAAAGCCTTAAAGTTGCAAGACAAGGCCGTACGGGCACGAGCGGGACGCTCGCGCTAGCGGGGCATCAACTAGGATGTCGGTACGGGATCTGCGAGGAATTGTGGAACGATGAGCAGGGTCAGTGGACAGCTTGCA
>CAKUWM010000113.1 GCA_934699305.1 uncultured Saprospiraceae bacterium
TCGTCTAAGACTTTTATTCTTTGCTTAAGTATGGCGGTTTCAGTAAACTTGGTAATTTTTGCATCCCAGATTTCATCATACACAGTTTTAATATGGCCGCCTTCTTTGTTTTTGCCGATGAGCTTGATAGACTTAGGATTGTCAAAAACGACCTGAGTCGGGTTGGGGCCGACATTGGGGTCGATGTATTGACTATATATTGACCAACCGTTTTCAATTTTAGCGGTCCATGTGATTTCATATTCGTCGTCACTCACTTGTTTATATGAGGAAGACCATTTGACCGGATCGTAAATTTGGCTATGAGCTGAAAAAGAAATTACGGAAAGTAAAAAAATCCAAAAAAGGCTAACTTTTCTCATTATATTATATGAAATATTTAATCTTGATAAGAATTAGAATAAAAAGATATAATGCAATTTTGATGCATTTGTTTAATCGCGCAAATATACATCACAGCCATTGTTTTAAGGAACTTTAGGAGCGTGATTATTGAAAAACAACCTATTTTAAAAGAAAATTAACGAATTAAATGTAAGGTGTTAACAATTTGGATGAAAAGGAAGTGATTTATCATTAACTGACAATCTGAATGATTTTGTCGAATAAATGGGTACGTTTGGCAAAAGCCTTGTGTCTAAACTCAAAGAATCCGTATCTTTAGGTTCAACTTTATATAAATTCAAAAGTATAATTTGAATGTTTTAGAAAATATCAAGCTTGCGATCGGCAATGTTAGATCCAATCTGCTTCGGTCTATGCTTACGATGCTCATTATTGCATTTGGAGTCATGGCATTAGTAGGTATTTTGACTGCAATAGATTCAATTTTGAGTTCTATGACGACCAATTTTTCAGGATTGGGAGCCAATAGTTTCTCAATTATTCAAAAAAATGTTGGTTTTAGAGGTCATCCGGATGGGAAACGTAGGATTCCGGGCCCGCCTATTTCTTTTGAACAAGCGATGATGCTGGTCGAAAAGAATAAATTGCCTACGAAGATAGCAGTCTTTACCACCGCATCGAGTTCTGAGAAAGTAATATATGGGGATAAATCAACCAATCCTGAAATAAGTATTATGGGTATCAATGAACATTATTTAGATGTCAATGCCCTTAATATTAAGGCAGGTCGCCCATTTTCATCAACAGAATATCAGCACGGAGTCAATGTATGTATAATAGGAAATGATATCGTCAAACGATTATTTAGCAACAGACCACAATCCGCATTAGATAGAGATATTTCCATCGGTGGTAAAAAATTTCGCGTCGTCGGCGTCATGGAGGAGCAAGGAAGTTCAATGACTTCTAATATGGATAAGCAGATAGAGATTCCACTTTTGACGCAGAAAAAATTGTATGGATTTCAGGAGCAAAGTTATTCAATAGGTATCAGTGCACCGGTAAGGATGAGTCTTGATGATGCTATTGACTATACGACCGGCTTATTTCGGAATATTCGTCGTCTGAGAGCAGGTGTTGATAATGATTTTGAGGTACAACAGGCTGACGCTATTATGAAGATCCTTGAAGATAATTCATCAACGCTTCGAATAGCAACTATAGGAATAGGTTTGATTACCTTACTTGGTGCAGCTATTGGTTTGATGAATATAATGTTAGTATCTGTAACGGAAAGGACTCGGGAAATTGGGATTCGCAAGGCATTGGGAGCAACAAGGAATAATATATTGGTTCAGTTTTTGGTGGAAGCTATCGTTATTTGTCAGATTGGTGGATTGCTTGGGATAGCCTTCGGTATTCTTGCCGGCAACTCCATTGCCCTGATATTGAAAGGTGGATTTATTATACCATGGGGCTGGATTATTTTAGGAATCGTTACGTGTGTTGTTGTGGGATTAATATCCGGAATCTATCCGGCAATGAAGGCGTCTCGACTGGATCCGGTGGAAAGCCTGCGATACGAATAAAGCACTCACGTAAACATATTAAACACATTTTCCTCATTTGAAAATGTTTAATGGATAAAAGATTTGTATTCAGCATTATACGATCTTTTAAAATCTATAATATGAATTCAGATTAAATAATGTCTAATGCCATTTTTTTATTTCAATGTAATAATTTGCAAAAAAAACTATCGTTTCTAATGAGAATGGCTTAACTTTCCATTTCATTTATGAGCCGATTGAAATTGTTTTTAGTTGTTTTGATATTATGTTCTTCATTTATGACAATGAGGGCTCAAGAAGACCCAAGTGCATTGGTCAAGCAAGGTGCAGCCTTGTATGATCAGGGAAAGTATGAGGAATCGCTCACTATCCTTGAAAGAGCAAGGTCTATATGGCCTACATCGACCACTATTTTATATGAAATTGCCCTGACTCGCTTTCAGTTAAATGATTGGGATGGTGTGATTCGGCTTGCAGATTCAATAATTGCCCGGCAAGATATTAATAATGCTGACGCTTTTGGAGTAAAGGCAGCGGCATTACTGAAGCAAGGGAAAGTGGATGAGTCAACCAATACGCTGATAGATGGAATTTCTATTACCGGGGGTGATTACAAACTTTTTTTTAACCTCGGCGTCAATTTTATGAATCAGAAGAAAGCAAATGATGCGGAAATCTGCTTTTTGAATGCCATCCAGATTAAGCCGACTCATGCGAACTCTTATTTGTTGCTTGCAAAATTGAATCAAAGAATCAACCCGGTAAAGTCATTGTTAGCAGCTTGTCAATTTTTACTTTTAGAACCGAAAAGTGAGCAATCAAAGCCGGCCTTTCACATCATCGACCAAATTTTGACCACTGCTCCAATACCTTATCAACCAATTGGCGATGGTTCAACGGTAGTTTTTGATAGTAATTATGTGGCAGTTAACCATGTTTTGGATAGTTTAATTCAAATTAATGTGCATGGCGGAAATGCTTTGAACATAGGATTATTTGAGAATCAGTTGAAAGAAATAGTGCAGTCGTCAGCGGAATCAATGATTTATGATGAAGATGACGTATGGCGTGGATATTTAATTCCTTTTTATACTGATATTTTCAAAGATGTCTATGGAGAAGTTTTTTGTAACTATATTGCACAATCACAATGGAAGGAAAGCGTATATTGGTTGGAAATGCATCGGGAAGAGCTGACTAAATTTGGCCAATTTTTAAAAGGAGAGGAAGATAAAAAATGATTATTGATTAAAATATAAATAAAATGAAATTAACGAGACGCAATCTGATAAGAAAGCTTTCAATAGGAATGGGAGTGATGGGGCTTAATTTGCCTGTTTTCGGAGACAATTGGATATCCGAAGATACAATAGAATCGGATTATTCGGCGGCTGATTTTAATATGTCCGGCTATCGGGCGCCTAAAATTGACAGGGTTAGGGTCGGGATAGTCGGTCTGGGCAATCGGGGAGAGGAAGCGGTGCGAAGGTTGTGTTATATCGATGGATTGGACATTGTCGCTCTATGTGACAAATATCCGGATCGAGTAGATAAGTGCAAAAAAGCCATTTCGGATAAAAAGCTACCGGAGCCAAAAACCTTCAGCGGCGGTGAAGATTCCTGGAAAGGTATGGCAGATATGGATTTGGATCTTGTATATATATGCACCCCTTGGCATTGGCATGCTCCTATGTCTATTTATTCGATGAAGGCAGGTAAACACGTTGCCGTCGAAGTGCCGGTCGCCACTACACTCAAGGAATGCTGGGATATGGTCAATGTGTCTGAAGCGACCCGAAAACACTGCGTGATTCTTGAAAATTGCTGTTATGACTTTTTTGAGATGTTGACACTCAACATGACACGTCAGGGCCTTTTCGGCGAGATAGTTCATACTGAAGGTGCATACATCCACGATTTGATGGATCTCAACTTCTCAAAAGATTACTATGCCGACCTTTGGCGTCTAAAAGAAAATGCTACGCGCAACGGAAACCTTTATCCCACGCATGGTTTGGGTCCGGTAGCTCAATGCCTGGATATCAATCGAGGGGACAAAATGGACTTTATGGTGTCCGTAAGCACGGGTGATTTTATGATGCAAGAACGAGAAAAAGAAGAAGCCGGTAAATCCCCACTGTTCAAACCATACGAAAATAGCCACTTTAGGGGCAATATGAATACGTCGATTATCAAAACTGAAAAAGGTAAGACCATCATGATTCAACACGATGTTACCTCACCAAGACCTTATTCACGAATACATTTAGTTAGTGGGACGAAGGGAATAGCTCAAAAGTGGCCTGGGCCGGAACGCATAGCTTTTGGTCATAAGTGGGTGGATAAAACAGAGCTGGAAGGATTGTATAGCAAATATACACCACCACTTATTCAGCACATAGGCAATATCGCCAAGGAAGTCGGCGGACACGGTGGAATGGACTTTGTAATGGACTGGAGACTCATAGACTGCTTGCGCAATGGGCTTCCTATGGATATGGATGTGTATGATGCCGCCTCATGGACTGTAGTCGGACTTCTGAGTGAAAAAGCCATAAAGAATAGTTCTGCATCTGTAAAAATACCTGACTTTACGAGAGGGCGTTATAAGACGAATGCCAAGGTTAATCTGGCTCTTGATGAAGGTGTGACAACCAATGTTAGGAAGTTTGGTTAAACCCGCATTCAGCATTATGCGGTTTTTCAAAACCTTTACTGCTGAATGCGAAATTCATACTGCCTGAAATTGATTTTATCAAAAACCGGAAAGGATGACGGATGCTTTGCCGGTGGTGAGGATCATCACTATCATTCCTTCATCTTGTAACTTGACGACAGTGGGCGTGAGTGAAGTAACAATTCCATTCATCCAAACGCCGGAATGGGGGCTGGAGTTGAGCGTGGTGAGGAGAGAGGATTTGGCCGCTTCGATCATTTCATTCATAGGAATGCCATAATCTTTTTCTATCATTTTTTCAATCTTCCCATTGAAGAGCCATGCCGCTGATTTTTGGAATAAATTTTTTGATTTTAGTTGAAAGTTGACATCTTTCAGTGCAAGTTTCTGTGTTAGGCTATCGTAGAAAGGGATACCTTCTATGATGACAGAGCCTTTGATATTACCCGATAATCGTGTATTGAGTATCAACTTGTCTGCATCTTTTCCTACGGTAATTTCTTCGATGGTAACTGATTTTTTACCGTTTAAAAATTCTAACTTTTGAAATTGAAACTGTTTATTTGCCAATTGAGTGGCATAATCATACGAAATTGCCGCGGCCGTTTCAACTGAAAAAGCATCCGGAATTTGATTGACCAAGCTAAGGTTAGGTATCTGAGTAGCAGGCAATGGTATCTGAGGCTTTACGCCGATGGTTGTTTGGGAGTTAACGAGGATATTGATTATGCCGGAAATGCCGGTTTTATTGGTCTTGAGGGGAGTCATCTGTATGCTTGAAGGTTGAATTTGAAGCCAGGATTCGTATTCCTCCGAGACTTGAATGGGTGTATTTAAAATATTCCAAACTTGCAATGCATAGGGCTTCATATCAAGTGCTGATGTTACTTGGTCGTCGATTTGCTTGGCAAAGGTGGCATGCTGTTTGTCAAGGATGTTGGCAACTATTGGGGTGATGGGGACATCGACGTATTTGTATTTTAAGACAGGCTTTGTGAGCCAGGTGTATCCATCAGGTGTTGTAACAGTCTTGATAGTCCAGTCCGGTCTGATTGCAAATACTGTTTTAAAGTTGAGTATGAGTTCAAATTCTGTGCTTTGATAAGAAACATAACCAAGGGCGCCGACGCCTTTTTCTGCCCAAACCTTAAGCGGAACGGCTATTTTTAATTGATTGGTAGAATTGGGTTTAATGGAGATGTTGGATTTTTTCCAAACTTTAATTTTAAACTCATCCTGATCGTTGTCCGTATATGAATCGTCTTGATATATTAGTCCTGCAACGGTTGCATTCAGCATTTTTTCCATTTCAACAAATGAGATGCTCAGTGGAACAGCAATAAATGAGGCTGTTTTAGGGGCATTATTCGCAGCAATAGGCTGTTGTCCGAATGACAGAATTGAACTTGTAAGCCCCACTATAATTAATAAAAATCGTAAAGAAGTCAATGGATACAATGTTTTGAATACAACGAAAAGGCTGGTAAAAAATATATTCGGGTTTACACATTTTTACTTAATAAGACTTAGCTATCTTGAACTTCATCCCAATGAAAATCTTCAGTTTTTTCCATAAGAATCATTTTTTCCATCAGCTCATTAGGCAAAGGCGTTAATTTTCGTTTGATTTGGTCAATCCATGCGCCGTCAGCGTGAATGATAGCGGCTACTTCGCCATCTTCTTTTATAATCTCATGCTTGATAGACCATCGGCTTCCATCTCTACGACAGTTACTCAAGGGAGAAGTGACACTGATGATTTCATTGGGTCTGATCTCACGTCGATAGATTAATTCTTCGCGAAACAAGATAGGGCCTATTTTATATTGCCTCATGGTTTCTGACGTAAAACCAATTTTCTCCATCGCCATGAGACGGGCCTGCGCACCGAGGTCGGCGTATGCAGAATGGCGCAAGTGCATATTGGCGTCTATCTGTGCCCACAAAACCTGCGAGCGAAAAATAATTGAACTCATTGATTTAGGAATCTTTGCGTAACTAATTCTGCTTCTTTGCAGGATATTTCCAATAGGTCATTGACCAAGACGTAATCAAATAATGACTCGAAGCTCAACTCATGTGATGCTTTATCTATTCTCTTTTTTAAAGCCTCAGGACTTTCTGTTTTTCGTTGGATTAGTCTTTCTATGAGGAGTTCTTTGCTGGGAGGCTTGATAAAAATCGTCAGACAGCGTTCTTTAAACTTTCGTTTGAGAGTCAAAGCGCCCTGCACGTCTATATCGAAGATGATGTGTTTGCCACTATTCCATATCCTGTCGATCTCGGACATCAAGGTGCCATAATATTGGTCTTGATACACCATTTCATACTCTGCAAAGGCGTTGTCCTCAATGAGTTGTTTAAATTTTTCCGTTTTAATAAAAAAATAATCCTTTCCTTCGATTTCGTGTGCTCTTTTCTCCCTTGTGGTGGCAGAAACGGAGAAATCTATGAAGTCAAATTTTTGTAACAAATGCTTGACAATAGTTGTTTTTCCGGCACCTGATGGAGCTGTCACAACGATCAGTTTCCCTTCAAATTCCATACTTAAACGATATTAGCAGTTTGTTCCTTAATTTTTTCTAATTCATCCTTCATGACGACAATTAGTCGTTGTATATCGCTGTGATAGGACTTAGCGCCCAGTGTATTTATTTCGCGTCCCATTTCTTGGCTAATAAAATTGAGCGTACGACCTTTGCTGTTTTCATCAATAGCGATGACTTCTTTGAAGTATTTGCAATGCTGAGTCAAGCGGCTTTTTTCTTCCGAAAAGTCTATCTTTTCAATGAAATATATCAATTCTTGTTCAAATCTGTTTTTGTCAATACTTTCAGCAGGCAAAAAGTCTTCTAAACTCCCGTTGATGCGCTCTCTGATGCGATCGATTCGTTCATCTTCATATTGGCTGATCTTATCCATACATTCTTCAATGACAGAAACGCTATTGACCAGATCTTTGGTGATGGCGGTACCTTCTTCACTTTTGAACTTTTGAAAGCGGTCTAAAGCATCATCTAAGGTAGCTGAAATAATCGTCCAGTCGGATTCTTCGATTTCATTGTTGCCGCTTGATAATACTTCCGGTATGCGCAAGAGGCTCGAAATGATGCCTGAAGTGTCTAAGCCTGTTTCTTCTGCTATAGGTTTGATAGAGCCGATATAGCTCTTTAAAAGGTCTTCGTTGATGAGGCCGACGGGGACGCTATTGGTTGAACTAAGTTCTAAAGTCACATCTAATTTGCCTCTAACAGCTGTTTCGGCAACTTCTTTGCGTAGTAAATGTTCCTTTTCTCTTAAATTAAAAGGAGACCGAATACGGATATCAATGGTTTTAGAATTGACTGATTTGATTTCAATGGTAAGAATTTTGTCTCTAAACGCTCTTTTCGACGTGCCAAAACCGGTCATTGAGAATATCATATAGAATCTGATTTATGGCACGCAAAGGTAAGGAAAGTTGGGAATAAACAATGATAATTTGAAAAGGGTCTGGGTAAGTCGATGAGGATTGAAAGGGATGAATTGTGAAAAGATTAAGTGTTATGTGTAAATTATTTGGATTTATGGTGGATTGTACGAAATGGATTAGGTCGCAGAATAAAAAATATGAATAATTTGGTTAAATGGCCAATTGGTAAAATAATAATAATATAAAAATTTGGTATAATGAAATAATGTATTTATATTTGTTGTTATTATAAATATAAAAGTTTTTATTATGAACCACTATCGCACTATCGCACTATCGCACTATCGCACTATCGCACTATCGCACTAAGTCATTATTTTCTTTTTATGGGAAAATGATGTTGTTGGTTTTCTTTTTGATATCTGGAAGTGACGGAATAGCGCAAGGACCGGCGAAGGATTGTAATTTACAAAATCCTGATTACCATATTACAACACCAACAACTTTAACGAGCCTGATGGTTGGGGGAGGAGTTAATAG
>CAKUWM010000114.1 GCA_934699305.1 uncultured Saprospiraceae bacterium
GAGTTCTTACAAAGAATGAATGAATAAAGTTATTTTATTCTTTTCAAAATAGCTTGAAGAATATCTACCACACATGACCAACTTTGCTTTTTGTCTAATATTTTAATACTTTTGCAGTCAATTTCGATAAAAATGAGTGGAGAACATAATAAGACGGTTGAAGATATGGCAAATGAGATTCAAGCATTTGTCATTCAATCAAAAGAAGACTTAGAATCTTTTCGAATTGCTTTTCTTGGATCAAAAAATAAGTTGAAAGATTTGTTTGCTTTAATGGGTAAAGTACCTGTTGAAGAGAAGAAAAATTTCGGACTGATACTCAATAAGTTGAAGACCGACGCCGAAGCAAAATTTTCTAACTTTTCCAATTTATTGAATAGCGCATCGGATACCGATACGCAATCATCTATTGACCTTACTCGTCCGGGCTACCCTACGTCCCTCGGATCACGCCATCCGGTATCTCTGACATTAAACCGGATCATAGAAATCTTTACAAAAATAGGGTTTACTGTAGAAGAAAATAGGGAAATAGAAGACGAATGGCATAACTTCACCGCTTTAAATACACCTGACGACCATCCAGCACGAGATATGACAGATACCTACTATCTCGCCAATGACTTTACAAGGATGTTGCGAAGCCAGACATCGACCGTACAAGTGCATGTAATGGAAGCTCAAAAGCCACCCATTCGTATTATTTCTCCGGGACGGGTTTATCGTAATGAAACGATCTCTTCCCGCTCTCATTGCCAGTTTCATCAGGTTGAGGGCCTTTATATTGATAAAAAAATCAGTTTGGCTGACATGAAACAAACACTCAACTATTATGCCAAAGCCATGTATGGCCCCAATGCCAAAACAAGGCTTAGAGCATCTTATTTTCCTTTTACTGAACCGAGTGCAGAGATGGATGTATATTGGGGTCTAAATTCAGAAGACGACTACCGCATCACGAAAGGAACGGGTTGGTTAGAGATCCTTGGTTGTGGCATGGTTGATCCGGCAGTATTGGAAAATTGTGGCATAGACCCCAATGAATACAGCGGCTTTGCGTGGGGAATGGGCATAGAGCGCCAGGCCATGTTAAAGTATAAAATTACCGATATACGCCATTTCTTTGAAAATGATATCCGCTTTTTACATCAGTTTTAAAGACAAAATACGCTATAACCGCCCCTTTCAAAGGATCAAGTGTCTCATTTTGCCTTCCGCTTCGATGAGATTTTTATTTTTTCCTTTGTAGGCTTATCCTTCTGAATCTGATCCACGTTAACTTCGTTATCGGTACCAGGTTGCAGATCAGTGAGTGTAAACATTTGTACATTCCCATCATCAGATCTTAGTTCCCTTAAACTCAACGGTCGGCGGGCAATTTCCCATTTAAAACCGGGCAATTGAATGGCAGCATGATTGGCTTTGGTCATTGGATAATATTTCCCATCATTCTGCTTATAAAATTTGACTCTATCTAATTTATTATCTTCAAAATAAGCCGTTAGATTCGAACAATCCAATGTATTGACACCCGTATATTCCTTTTGCTCATTCAGATTGTAAAAAACCGTCTGCGCATTGCGGTTGACATTCAATATTTTCAGCTTATTATCATCCAGAAAAGCAACAATTTCCTTACCCCCCATTTGATTAAAGTACACTTCATCCGGACTATTTAAAATCAATGCTTTGTTCTGCATTAATATTTTAGAAATTGACTTATCTTTTTGGAACAGGAAAATAGAATCAGCTGAATATTGATTGGTCGTATCCGTCCAAAGAACCGGATTCTTGTACAATCGAAATATAGAATCCAAAGAAGTATAATACATTGAATCACAAGCTCCCTGAACATCGATACTAAATATCTTCACATCATGAAAAGCCTGAACAATTCTACTCGTATCACTTGATAAGCTATCTTTTTTAAATGACAAAAGCGTGTCCGCACTAATATGCAAGGTATCTGTATCTTGAATAATGCTAAACATAGCCCGCTTGCCGTATGCCTTCATAAAATCACTTTTCCTATCCAACTCCGTGATTTCAGCATGAATAGAGGTCTTATTCTCCTTATCGAATATGATAACATTCCCCTTAGATAGCCCTTTTCCTGTTTCATTATTAAAGTCATTATTATCTGACTCTATGATGAAATCTTTGTCTTCAATACGGCTTCGTCCGACCGTCTTTAATATATTTTTTTTCTTATCATATTTAATTACCTTTCCTTTAAGCATTTGATTGGAATCTTGGAGAAAGGCATAGTCATTTCCACCATCTATTTCAAAGAATTCTCTTTTTTGAAAATATTTGATTGACTGACCCTGGACATATCTTAATGAGTCCTGGTATCGTGCTTCGCCAAGGAGGTGATAATACAAATTCACTCCATCATAGACCATTTTCTTCTTGGCAATGGCTTTTTCTTTACCCTTCTGATATTGTGGATTCCCTATAAATTCCCCATATTTTTTTCCTATATCATAAAACCCTGATTCACTGTATAATCGAGTTCCATCTTTTTGGCTTACGATGGTAGGTGCTAAAAAATTGACATATCGCAATCTTGAATTGTATTTTAACTTGGAAGTTTTAATATCAAAATCGGGATCCTGCACAAAGACACGATCGCTCAATATGATATCGTCCGTATTGGTGTCGTAAATGGCTGAATGGCTTTTTACCCAAGTAGGGCCATTGGTAAAGGTACCATTATTGTCATAGGTTGCTATTTTGGTACGCGTGTTGTAGGAAAGCCTTTCGGTATATAATCTTTGCTCCCCTTTAGTAAATGATACATCAGAAAACAAGTCACATTGCCTTGTGTCAGCATTATAATGCAATGAATCAGCAAAAATAGCAAGCGTATCGCCTTGTTGAATCAAGACATTGCCTATGGCCCGAATCATTTGGTCATTCCGGATGACCGTATCTGCATAAAAATACACACCCTTATGATTAAAAGCCACTTCTCCGGTAAAAATGCTCATCTTTTCTTTAGAAAAAATAACACCATGCTTTGCTTCTTCAAAGTTAACAAAATCTACTGTATCTTTCTGCTGACCATACACATTAGAAGTCATGAGACTCATCATGCAAATTATAATATTAAAAAGGTATCGGCATTCTTTTTGCATCATCACCCGGCCCCTAAAGTTAATTCAGCAAGTTGCTTTCCAACAATAGATGAAATAGCCACACCCATGCCACCCATGCGTACTCCGACAAACACACCCGGAAAGGCTTCTTGAATGATAGGTTTTTTGTCACTTCCTATTCCAAGAATGCCTGACCAATGATATTCAATTTCCGGCACCTTATCTAAGGCAATGTGTTTTGCAATTATATTTTTCAATAATCTTATAGCCTCCGGTGTCGTATCTAATTGATCTGTTACTTCTGATATACCTAAGATATTCCTTCCACCACCGATTAAAATACGCTGATCAACCTGCCGAAAATACACATATCCTCTATCCATGTGATAGCAACCCTTTAAGGACAAACCCTCAATTTTTTCTGTAACTATAACCTGATTCCTTACAGCTGTTACGTCTTTTATGGGCATTAATTGAGGAATAAACCCATTGACAGTCAGTAAAATATTTTGAGCATAAATTTTCCCGATATTTTCACATTCGGCATATTTTTGTTCTGTATTTATTTTTAATACATGGACTCCGAACAGAAAACGAACCTTTTTCGATATGCACAATTTATACAATTTCTGATTCAACAAAGCCGTATTTAAACTGCCTTCCGCTCTATTCCTGATATAGTTGTCAAATCCTTGACATCCGGGTGGATTACCCTGATTTATTGAAAATACAGATTCTATACCGGTCGCCTGATACACTATATCATTTATCTCACCAAGATGGTCTGCGCAGTCTTCAAATATTCCGGCATTTTCTTTGCTGAAAACATCCATGCCGCCACAAGGATCAAATTCAATGACTTCATCAGAAAACAATTGTCGGCTTAACTTAAGTCCATCAAATCGCATTCTAACTGTTTCTATGACTTTTTCCTCCCCATATATTCTTACATCTTCCAATAGTTCAGATGCACTTCCAAAGCAAGCAAAACCGGCGTTTTTTGTGCTGGCTCCCTGGCTAAAAGCCCCTCGTTCAATGACCAATACATCAGCCAAAGGATTCAACTCTTTTATAGAATACGCCGTGTACATACCCACCAAACCGGCTCCAACCACAAGATAGTCAGGCGATTTCAAATAACCGATATCTTCCCAATAGCTCCTACTCACAAGATGAATTTGGATTGGGAAACATATTGCTTTGATCTTCCATAGTGTTATCCAGGCATTTAAAGTCTTTCTCGAGCAATATTCTCAAAACACCGTTTTCTCCAATTTTTTGATCAGCATAAATTCCTACTTCGTCGGTTTCAGCCCAATGCTTACCTTGCACTTGAGGTACATACAAGGATATATTTCCCTCCTTGTATCTTACCTCTGGTGAAGCCACTTCAGCCAATTGAACAGAATAGTGAAAAGCATCAACCGGATTACTGCCCATAGAAAGAGATGCATGAACGCTACCGTTTTTAACCAAATCTTGGACATCAGAAATCTGCATCCTAAATCGAATTGAATCCTGATAAAGTCTTATTTTCATAAAATTATTTTTTAAGGTTAGTATTTACATTATTTCTTCTTATAACTGTCTTTTAATGAAACTGTTCTATTGAAGACCATATTGCCCTCAGTGCTCATTTTATCTAAATAAAAATAGCCAAGCCTCATAAACTGAAAATGAGGATTCCCACCATCGTGCATCAATGCCTTCTCTCCTTTCGCATTCTTTATAACATGTAGAGACTGATTGTTGATATAGGATTTAAAATCTCCTTCAGCCCCTTGTGGATCCTCTACCGTAAATAATTTGTCATATAGCCTTACTTCAACATCAACACAATCCTTTGAATTAACCCAATGGATAACACTCTTAACCTTAAGTCCCGATGTATCCTGACCACTTTTACTTTCAGGGAAATAACGGCACTTCAACTCGGCAACCTTTCCTTCCCCATCCACTATAGCTTCATCACAAATAATTATATAGGCATTTTTCAATCGTACCATCTTTCCAGGTGAAAGTCTGAAAAATCCATCTTCAGGCTCCATCATAAAATCGTCATGCTCAATATACAACTCATTGGAAAAGGACATATCATGGCTCCCTGAGTCTTGATCCTCCGGATTATTTATAGAGCTCAACGACTCTGCAAAGTCCTCAGAAAGGTTGGTAATCGTAACTTTCAATGGATTCAAAACAACCATCCTTCGAAGGGCAATCTTATTTAAATCTTCTCTTACGCAGAATTCAAGCAACCCATGATCAATGACATTTTCACGCTTCGCTATACCGACTCTTGTCGCAAAATCCCGAATACTCGCAGCAGTATATCCTCTACGTCTCAAGCCCGAAATAGTCGGCATACGCGGATCATCCCACCCCTCAACATAGCCTTCATTGACCAATTGCAATAATCGACGCTTGCTCATCACGGTATAAGTGAGGTTCAGCCTCGCAAATTCATATTGTCTTGAAGGAAAAATCTCAAGTTTCTCTATAAACCAATTGTATAATGGTCTATGATGAATAAACTCAAGAGTACATACCGAATGTGTTATATTTTCAATACTGTCACTCTGACCATGGGCAAAGTCATACATCGGATAAATACACCATTTATCTCCTGTACGGTGATGGTGCGCATGTTTGATACGGTATATCACCGGATCGCGCATCAGCAAATTGGGAGAAGCCATGTCAACTCGTGCTCTGAGAACCTTGGAACCATCCGGATACTTCCCTTCTTTCATTTCGTTAAACAAAGTGAGGTTTTCTTCAATTGTTCTGTCACTATATGGACTGCTTTGGCCCGGCACACTTGGACTTCCCTTCAATGCAGCAATTTCTTCCGGTGAGGAATCATCCACATACGCCAATCCCTTTTGTATTAATTGAACAGCAAATTGGAATAATTGATCAAAGTAATCGCTGGCAAAGAACTCATTATCCCATTCAAAACCCAACCATTTTATGTCTGCCTTAATAGAATCCACATATTCAACTTCCTCGGTAACCGGATTGGTATCATCAAATCTAAGATTTGTTTTTCCACCATATTTATCAGCCAATCCAAAGTTAAGGCATATAGATTTGGCATGTCCGATATGCAGATAACCATTGGGCTCAGGCGGAAAACGTGTCAAAACCCGTCCGTTGTGCGTTCCGGCCTTTAAATCATTTTCAATAATCTCTTCTAAAAAATTCAGACTTACATTCTTCTCGTCACTCATGGGATATAAAATTAAATGGCAAATTTAATCTAATATTGGATAATTTAAAAAACAATGCGGGTTAATGCTTCTATCCCTCCGATAAGCATCAAATTAGAACATCTTCAAAATAATAAACCCGGAAATCATAAAGACTCCGGGTTAACCATGAAATTAAAATAAAACGATTTAAAATTATGCGGTTGATCATTCAATTCCATATAAATAGAATTGCTGATAGTGTATAGACGTCGGTATTATTTGTCATATTGCTCAAAAAGTGTTAATTTTAATTCAAATTCCGCATTAGACAAATGTGGAATCGATTTACGACTCGTAATCAATGGTTTACAGAAACCATTGAAACGATTGTTACATCGGGATCAACCCTCATAATCAGCACTTTACGGTTTTTCAAAACCCTTACTGCTGAATTCGGGTTTAAGACTCTAACATTTGAAGGAATGACGGTTCATTTGGATATTGGTAAAAAAGGTGAAAATATTGCAATAGACTATTTGCAAGAATCAGGCTTAACAATATTAGAAAGAAATTGGAGGTGGAAAAGGGCTGAAATTGACATTCTCGCTATGGATGGCGATACTTTGGTCATTTATGAAGTAAAAACCAGATCCTATGACTACTACGGAGCTCCCGACTCTTTTGTTGATGACAAAAAACTTAACTTACTCTTAGATGCAGGCACCCAGTATGCCATCAAAATAAATCACAATTGGGCAATCAGAATTGACCTGATAGGCATCCTTCTTAATGCAGACGGCGGCTTTACTTTAAATCACATAAAAGACGCTTATTTTCCTACATTTTGATTAAACCCGAATTCTTCATAGCGGTAAAGGGATTAATTTTTAATATAAATGTGAGCTTATTTGATTCTACAATGCAAAAGTCTCATCTTTTTTTTCTAAAAGCAATGAATCCGGTTATTTTTACTGAAGTGAATGCCCTCACTTTAGAAGGTTCAACATTTTATTAAAATTTTCCTGAATTCGAAATTGTTCATCAAGCATATATTTTTTTCGGTTCGTGATTTTCTTTACGGGATAATTGATAAAATGAAATAATTTACCCTGGTCAAAATAGCTTCTAACCTCAACGATAGTTGATTTTTTAAGGTCAAAAAATTCGGTATCCTTATTTTCAACCATCGCCGTTGAATCATAATACATCGGTCGGTTATACATCAGTTGCTTTTCATAAACAAATGATAGCTGCCCTCCCAACAAATAATATTCGGTAATCACTTGATATGTTTCTCCATAATTGCGAGAGACAATTTTTTCAAGCGTACCTCTATTGTAATAATAATTCGCCTCTCCTCCTTCTAAAGTTTCAGCTAAATCCTTTGAAACAATTGATGTCCATTCTTTTAAAGCATTTATCCTTTTAAAATTAGCCTTAATTGGTTTAAGTTTGGCTGTCAAGGAATCAGAATCAACATTATCTCTCTGATGATAATATCTTGTCCTATTTTTTTCAGAAACCGAATAAACAGAATAATATTTTGAATTATAGGTTGGGTGATTGATTGAAGATGCACTAATTTCGGGTAAATACATCAAAGTATTGAACATTAAAAAAAGAATAAGCATAACTCGTATCATACGTCATATCGTATTTTATCAAAATAATAAATATTGTATCTGGATTGCAAAAATCAGAATATGTCTAAAATTTATGCTAAATGCAGTTCTCACTTTAAATCAAAACCTCAACATCCTAATCATGCTCTAATATAGCCATACTTCTGTCGCGCCAAAACCGAAAGATTCATTGTATTCATTCTTAAACGTATTGACACCACTGTGTTGTATCAACTTTGTAGCTATTTCATCCTTCAATCGACCATTACCTACTCCATGGATGATAAATATCTGTTGGACTTTTAGCTTTATCGCTTTTTCAATAAATCTATCAAAAACACTCATTTGGTATTGTAGAATTTCTCCCTTTCGCAATGTTGATGGGTTTTGATGTATTTTATCTATGTGCAAATCTAATACCGGATTAAACTCAGCCCTTTCCTTTATGGCGGCTGATGGCTGTCGTTGTGAAGCTTCCTTCCGGTTAAGTAAAACCGCAGTTCTCCGCTCTTTTCGGGTATATTCAGACAATGATCCTGATTGCGTTTCTG
>CAKUWM010000115.1 GCA_934699305.1 uncultured Saprospiraceae bacterium
CTTCACTGTTAATAAATACTACATCAACCATCTCAAGATTATCAATATACCAATTATCCAACGTAGCATCACCATCTGACGCGCCATAAAATAAGCTAAAATAAAGTTCCTTTGTATCTAAAGCCTTTAAATCCGCAAAGCTGTGCACCCATCCTTTAGAATCTCCACTAAATCCCAATAAGTTGGGAATAGTGAAACTTGCATAAGCCATATATCCGGGATACTTGCCTCTAACTACTTCATCTCCGAAATATTTCCAACTATCAGCATCTTCAGAATATCTAATATTTCCACCATCCACAGCACCCTGTGTATTATATTTGTGATTGAGGACTAGGTATGGATGCGCTCCGGCAACCGTTACGGGAGATGCTTTTTCAAAAGAAGTTTTATAATCTCCGGCTAATGATGGAATAGAATAAACATTACTTCCATTTTCGCCTTCACCCTCTAAAAATTCAAAAAATACGTTGCCGGTTTGAATGTTATTAAACCAATCCCCGTCAGGAAATGAAAACTCACTTTCAAAGCCTTCTTGATACATCAACTTTGAATAATAATCATCATCTACCTTAATTTTATAACTAAATGTATGTTCTGCAGAAGATGCCAATGAATCCAGTTCAAATGTAACCACACCATTGGAATATACGCCACCTGATCCAGCCACATAAGAAGTATGTTCAGGTATCACATCTGTAACCTTAATATTCTTAGCTGTTGTAAGCTTATATGACTTAAGATTGAAATCAACGGTTATTTCTCCACCTTTGTCCACTTCTTTTGTTACCTCTTTATGCATCTCCACTTTATCAAGGCAAAACAAGTTAGGGGTAAAATCAACTACGTTATCACCCAGTGAATTTTCAGATCCCCCATCCGCAAAATAACCTAATCCACGTCGAGCAAATACTTCCCAAATCAAACAATTGTTTTCTCCATTAAACAATAAATTATCTGCGGCAAGAATGGCGTCACGCCCACTTTCAAATCCTACACCACATGGCTGAATCTTCATCCCTTGAAATACAAGTTCTACAGCTTTACTATTTCCTCCATCACCACCCCACAACTTACCATCATCACCATATTTATCTATCATTGCCCAGTATAGATCCCATATCATGTCACACCAAATTTCGCCAATTGCATGCGGTCCGGATACATTAGCTACATCAGCAAATGTATTGGGGCATTTGCTCATATCCGTACTGTAAGGAAACCTTCTGATACCTGAACCAGATGTGGGTTGAGCCTGAACGTATGTTCCAATCCCACGTGCGTCAGTCCCTTTATCTCCCGGACGTTTTGACGTCACCAATGACATAAAATCGCTCCATCCTTCGCCCATCTGTTCAGCAGATGAGAGACAACCCGAATTTTGAGGTCCTCCGGTCAGACGGATAGAGATTCCATGTCCATACTCATGCGCTATTACTCCATTATCATAAGATGCATCTAATAAGGTCGGTCCGCTGTTGTCCGGTAGTTGTAACTTAACGACAACTTTATCCCCCTTGGCAAGGGCTCCTTTAATTTTATCACGAACAGTCTTATTTACAAATACGGAAGGAATTGTCACTGATGTGCCATTGGCACCGCTCGCCATCCCAATTACTTGGTCTTCAAAATTCATAATAATGGCGGCAACTGCTCCCGCTTGCTGAGCATTATATACTTTTTGCGAAAAATCACAACTTCCTCGATCTATAGCTACTATTTTTCCTTGCATTTGATCAGCATTTTTAGCCTCTCCACAGAAATATGAATTACCTCCGGTTTTATCCAAAGCCAATATTACTTCAGCTTCAATTTTATCGGTTGTTATTGCTGAACCAAATGATGGATCGCCCACTTCATATCCACCTGCAATATCTGATGGTGCCAAAATGTTGAACTTTTCCGAGCCGTTATCCCAAAGAAACATCCGCATTTGACCACTTTTACCATCTTCAGGAGTTGAAAAATCCGCATTATTCTTATAATCACTACTTCCATTACCATATTGGGACATAGCCTTTACAAAGTCTAAACCTTGTCCGCCTTTACCGTAATTGCTCAATTGGAAGTTACCTGACTGTTCATCAAAACCAAAATGGTATGAAAAATCGTGCATTTTATTTACCATATAGAATAAATTAACTGCTGCAGCATCTTTAGATTCTTGAGGTTCTAGTGTTTGATCAAAAACCTTATCAAACACAAGGTCTTGACCACCATCTACTTCAGAATCAGCTTGATAATTTCCATCATTATCATTGAATGCATAAGCATTATTCCCTTGCAAAGTAGTATTATCGACACCGTCTTGACCATCTAAATCATGCCATCCATAAGGCGAAGCTTCCGGATCATAAGGACTTACAGCTAAAGTAGAACTTCCAAAAGATGGAGCTTCGAGAGGCAACTCATATACTCTATATTTACTTGCTTCCGCCATAGGAGGTGGAGCCGGTAATTCTTTAGAAGGCATAATTACACTATGCAAAGATTCTCTACATTCTTGATCATGGGTATGATTAGCAAATTGATTGGGTCCATCAAATTTACACGAAAGCTTGTAGTTTAATTTATTCAATATACTGCCATCCTGACTATTCACAACAATTTTATAATGATCCATTTCCCCAATCATCTTTATCTGCATTTCATATCCCAGGACAAGACTACCATGATCCACATACCATGTGTAATGAGGCTCAATGTTATCTTCTGAAATATTACCACTTGCTAAGACATACTTATCACCTCTCGTTTCCAACAATTGTGTTTGTGGATTTACAACACCACACGCAACTGCAGCACTCTTCACTGCATCTTCAACCCGCATTGAAGAAGCTTTATTCCCTTTAATTTGAAAAGAATGAGTGTTAAAAAAATTACTTTTAACGGCACCAACTTGACCTTTCTTGTTAACAAAAAAAGACGTCAATGCGTTGTAAATCGGGATATCATCATAGGTTTGTAATGCATAACAATAAGATATTCCCCGCTTTTGATCCGTATAACTTGTTACCATAACAATCTGAGAAGCATCTTCCGCACTCAAACCAAATTTTAATGGGTTTTGTAAGATTTCATTCTTTACCTTTGCCTCCACTTGTATGTTCTGTGCAATCGTATGTGTGCCGATCATACATAATAAAGACAAAAAACAAAATGTAATAATTTTTTGACTCATTCTCAATAATATTTTATTTAGTTAATTTTAATGCAAGCCAAAGATACAACTATTCCGTATCTAAATAAAAAAATATAATGTCATGGATAAACAAAACACTTCTTATATATATGGACGCCAACCAGTCATAGAAGCTTTAAAAGCTAAAACAAGCATTGAAAAGATATTTTTGCTTTCCGGTGGCGACCGTGACTTCGAAAAAGAGATAAGAGATCTAATAAAATCTAAAAATATTGATCTAGCTTATGTTCCAAGAGAAAAGCTCAACCGTTTGGTATCGGGAAATCATCAAGGTATCGTTGCGTATATCAATGATTACAAATATTTCGACCTTGATACTATCTTACAGAAAATAAAACAATCCAATGAAGTGCCCTTCCTCATCATGCTTGACCACATGACAGATGTTAGAAATTTCGGAGCTATTGCAAGGTCAGCACTTTTGGGTGGATGCCAAGGAATTATTATTCCCAATCAAAACAGCGTAAGTGTAACCTCGGACGCTATCAAAGCATCGGCAGGAGCCTTGACACACCTCCCTATTTGCAAAGTTACTTCATTAGCTGAGGCAGCTGACCATTTGGCAGAACAAGGGATTCAGCTTTTTGTCACCGGAATGAATAAAGATGTTTATTTGCACCAGCTTGACCTACAAGAAGGATGTTGCGTTGTCCTGGGTTCAGAAAAATTGGGAGTATCGAAACAAGTCGAAAGTCGGGCAGATCAGGTGTTTTCTATTCCACAAAATGACAGGCTTGACTCGTATAATGTAAGTGTCGCCTGTGGAATAATAACATATCAACTCATATTAAAACGCAATTTTAATCTCTAACATAGAGTTTATTTAAAACAACAATTAAAATCATTTAATACACATAATGGAATTTCGTAATTTTTATCAGTTTGTTAATAAATATTTTAAATTAAATACTTGGTTGTTATTGACGACAGCTTGCATTGCATTTTCAGAGTCAATCTCTGCTCAAACCTTGTCAAAAATAAAAGTAGATGTCGCTCAAGCGGAAGAATCTCTTCTATGGAAAATTGAAGGGAATGGTCTATTGAAACCAAGCTATTTATTTGGAACAATTCATCTAATCCCTGAAGATAAATACTTTTTTACAAAGGAGATGGAAAATGCCTTTGCTCAAAGTGATCAAGTGATATTTGAAATCGATATGAATGTCATGAATGATATGTCTCAAATGGCGGGCTTATTAAGCAAAATGAGAATGCCCGACAGTATAACCCTTCAAGACCTTATTTCACCGGAGGATTATCAACTTTTGCAAGAAAAAGCGAAAGAAAACGGGTTACCCTTGTTTTATTTTGAGAATATCAAACCACTCTTTTTACAATCAATAATAGGAGATGTCAATTCTAAGAAAAATCAAATGATATCTTATGAAATTAATTTGGCTGAAAAAGCATCAAACACCGGGAAAAGTATTGGCGGGCTTGAGACTATTGATGATCAAATGGCTGCAATAGATGTTGTTCCACTAAAAGAGCAAGCTGCCATGTTAATAGAAAGTTTTAAATCAACTAACTCACAAAATTTTGATACGATAGTTCAACTCTACGTACAGCAAAAACTACAAGAATTGCAGGTTATGCTTGAATCATCATTTACAAAAACTGATAACAATTATCTGGACTCCTTTCTAAAGAATCGCAATGTCAAATGGATTGACAATATGAAAAAATTAATGTCTGAAAAACCAACATTTTTTGCCGTCGGTGCCGGTCATCTGGCTGGTAAAAATGGAGTTATCAACCTTTTAAAAGATAATGGATATAAGGTTACAGCAATTAAATAAGAAAGGCTGCTTCAGGAGAAATAATTATAGATTTATACATTATACAAGTATGGCATATACTGCATTGTGCTGCTTAATACTTCCGGTCAGCACAATTCGATAATTGTATTGATTCATTCATATTTAAATCGACTATCCATATTTCAGACATATTTGCTGGAAGATTTCGGTATTGAATATATGCAAAAATCATTCTCTTTGCCGGTGATATTAATTTTTGAATTGTATAAGGATAATATTAAATTTGCAGAATGACAACGCATACTGAAGAGAATTATCTGAAAGTATTATTTACATTAACACAGACTAAGGGCGAAGCTGGAATGAACGACATTAGCAAGCTCTTAGACATCAAGATGCCTACTGTAAATAGCATGATGAAACGCCTTGCTGATAAAGGCTATGTCATATATGAAAGTTATAAGCCACCAACACTTACCAAAAAAGGTAAAAAGGAAGCCGCTTTAATTATTCGGAAACACAGGCTTACCGAGATGTATCTTGTAGAAAAAATGGGCTTCGGTTGGGAAGAAGTACATGAGATAGCTGAACAAATTGAACACATCAAATCGAATGTCTTTTTTGACAAAATGGATGCTTTATTAGGTTTCCCGACTGTCGATCCACACGGCTCCCCCATTCCCGATTCAAATGGCAAAATACATCCCGTTAATTATTTAAAACTTAGCGAATGTACTCAAGGTGAAAAAGTCAAATTTAAAGCGGTCGCTCCAACTTCTGACGAATTGCTTCGTTTTTTAAACAATCATCACTTGGTATTAAATGCAACCATCGTAATTGAATTTGTTGAGTCGTATGATAAAAGTATGACTTTATCCTATGGAACCAATAAAAGTAAAATATTCAGCCAGTCGGTATGTGAAAAACTACTTGTTGAAAAAATACGCTAACTTGATTTTACTTTTGAACACATAAGAATATTATTAAATCAATGCATCAACCCAACTATGTGTATGACAAAATCGTTATAGATATATAGTTCACTAAATATAAACTAATGAAATACCTTTTATTCTCATGTATAGTTTTATCTGTTACAATGTGCCAAAAAGATATTGTATCCAACGATCAACTTCCTTTGAATACTGAGATAACAATATCCAATAATACGATTTTATCCAACCCGGAAGAAGGAATCAAATTAAAAATGATTGAAGTATTTCAAGATTCACGATGTCCCACTCCCTTTGAATGCGTATGGGAAGGCGATGGCGCTCCTTCGTATGAATTTCAGGAAAACAACCGAACACATATTTTTAATCTCCACACCACACTCACTCCTAAAGATACTACGTTGGGCCCATATAATATACGTCTAATCAGCCTCCTGCCCTATCCTAATGGCACCCATGTGATTCCTGCCAATCAATACAAGTCCATTGTAATCATCACTAAAAACTAATGTTTCCCTGTCCTAATTGATTTATTCGGATTTGAACTTTCAATGACTATCAATTAAACAATGCCCATCAGGAGACTTCTTTCACCATTATCAAAAAGTACTCAAATGCTTACTACAAAGGCTGTAAGTTGATTATTCAAACATATTTTTAAGCTCTGTAGCCTGATTGGGCTTCATCCTTCCACTAAGAACCAATCTAAGTTCACGCCTTTTTATGGCATTTTCATACAATGTCACTTCTTCTTGAGTTAAAGGCAATACAGGTGGAACATTTTGTGGCTTCAATGTACCATCCGCCAAGGCAACAAAGGTAAAATAAGCGTGATTGCTACGCTTGGGCTTTTGACCTTTAAAATCAGCTGTAAATACTTGTACATGGACTTCGACTGAAGTATTGAAAGCCCGAGTAACTTGTGCTTCCAAGGTCACCACATCGCCCATTCGGATTGGATGTGTAAAGGATACGTGATCCACACTCGCCGTAACAACATGTGATTCACAATGCTTTCCGGCGCATATACTCGCTATAATATCCATCCATCTCATTAAATTACCTCCCATCAGGTTTCCAAGCGGATTGGTATCATTGGGCATAACGAGTTCTGTCATAGTGGTGCGTGACTCACCTACTTTTTTATCTTTCAATACAACTTCTTCCATTTCAACTATTTTGAAACTGCAAAATTACAACATAATTAAAAATCAATATTTTAACAGATATTGTATTCATTTGGAAATAGAATACATTATTGCAATATTTAGCCTTCATCAAATAAAAATTCCATTTTTTATTTTATTGCTAATAGGTTTATTAGTTTATTTGATAAAAAAAGTTTTTTTACCTACCATTCTGCATTAGACAAAGCAGAAGCAATGTATGACTCGTAATAAATGGTTTAAAGAACCCATTGAAACGATTTGTACAAATGGATTATCCTCATAATCAGCACTATACACCTTTCAAAATCTTTATTGTAGAATTCGGGCTTAAGCCTTTATTTGTCTAATAAAATACTTATTATGACCAATCATCATTCAATAGGAAAAACGGTTATGAGCATTATGTAAAATATATAGCAATGCAATGATTTTCAACTTCATTGTTCTAAAGCGGAAATTACATTCGACAAAGAAGTGTTTGCTACATTAAGTATTATAAAGTAATTTATTTAATTCTTGTCCAGACTGAGGTTCGACCTATAATTGATATCCCGATATATCCCCGAATATCCAAACGATCACCGTTTAACTTCATATTACATTTATAGGTAGAACCATTTTTGGGATCATAGACAGTCCCACCAGAATAGCTTCCATCACTATACTTCAAATTATTGAGGATGATCAAATCTTTCAATGGTCGATTTCTCAACTTTGGGTCTTCATTCTTTGAATCTTTATTGGAGGTAACGCCATCCTTAGCATACATACTTTTACTCCATATTAACTTACCATAATATTTATCTCCTGAACGATACACACTTATCTTCCCTTCCTTCGTTTCACTTAGCCAAGTACCTACAATCTTATCGCCTTGAGATTGTTGTGCTTTTGAAAAAGGGCTAATAAATATCAGTAAGATAAATAAAGAAAGTAAACGAGTCATGAGCAACAATATTTTGAAAAATTATATAAATTTACAATAATTAAAACTATATTTTGTAGAAATTTGTTGTCATTATTATTACTACCTTTAACATTTATTTTAAAACATTGATATGACGGGCATAAGCCAAGAAATGATTGACCAATTACCACTAAGAGGCTATTTGGATATTGAAGTCGATCCCACGATAGATTTAGTAGCTGAGATTCAAAAGCTTAAAAAAGAAAAGAATGCCATTATTCTGGCGCATTATTACCAAGAATCAGAG
>CAKUWM010000116.1 GCA_934699305.1 uncultured Saprospiraceae bacterium
CTTTTTGCTATTATTTGTTCGAAATGACCTCCTAAAGTAACTGATGTGTTCTTTGCCATATTCTTACTTTTTTCACCAAAAATACCAATATTTGGTACAACTACTAAATATCTTTTTATATTTTTAATCCGACATAACGGTTTGCAGCTACCCGAAGGTGGCGATTTCGGAGCGATACACTATCAATCAAGCAGAAATTTGGATAGAAGCACAGAGCTTGATTTAACCACTGTACCGCCACTTTTGGGTAGCTGCTGTTGTATGATAGTGATTTTTATTCAGGTTTTATTTTTACGATTTTCTTGTCTCTGATAATTACAAGTTCGCTGTTTTTCGCTTTCTTAAACTCAATCAACTTTTCATACACTTTTTCAAGTCCTTTCAGGATTTTGTTTTTTTCATCTATATGTTTTTCAGTTGCTGTCATAATAATTCTTTAAAAGATTAAATTTTTCTTCGTCTAAAATATTTAGTTCACTGCTAACTTGCTTGTCCGCTAAAAGTTGGTGTTTCCCTTCTAAATTGTCGAAAATAAATGCTCCGTCAACAATAGGAAGATATATGTCGAACGGGTTTTTAATTCCTCTGAAATATCGTCTTTCGATAACTTCTGGTTCGATGTTATGACCGCCCTCCGAAACTCTATTTTTTACACGCTCTTTAGCTAATTCAATATTTTGAAGCCAAAAAAATAACAATATTACTCGGTATCCTTTTTCTTGAGCTTCAATTATTTTGTGTTTGTAACTCTTTGTTGATAAGGTAGTTTCAAATGCAAAGTTTTTATTTTCGGAAAGTAATTCGTCAATTCTGTTCAGCATTATTCTACCTGCTTCAAACGAAACTTTTTCAGGTTGAAAAGGGGAAAGCCCTTTTGCAATTTCATCTGCATTCACAAATTCTTTACAATCTAAAATTTCAGGTAAAATAGTGAACGAAGCTGTCGTTTTTCCTGCTCCATTGCAACCTGCGATTATGTAAAGATTTTTGTCATTCATAATTGCAAATTTACAAAATATTATGGTAGGTATCAACTGGAATACACATAACAACCAAAATTGATGCCTACCATTTTCCATCTTCCGACTTACCTATAACAATAATGGTTTTGCCTTTTAGTATTTTTTTTTACTTTTCAGCATTTCCCATTCGTTTATTTTCTCACAAATACCGTCTTTATCGCAGGCTGCGATTTCGGTATAAAAATCAACAAAATAAGCTCTGCTTTTTAAATTTTTGTTTATTGCAACTCATTCATCAACATTTTTATATTAATCCACCTACGAAGACCGGTTTATCTTCGATGCTGCTACGCGGTCGCTGAACGACGAATACTCACAAGCACAGATATCTCTGCCTTAATGAATAGTGGAAGATGTGCTTTTGTTTATTCGTCTTAATGTTAGCGGTTCGTTGTTTTTTCTGTCTGGTTTCTTGCAATTCTAAATCCAAGGTCGTCAATTTTAAATTTTAAAGGATGACTTCTTCTTCGAGTTGTCGCCATTACACTTCGTTCTTCGTCAGCCCAACCGCCACCTCTAAAAATTCGGTATGAGCCATAAACTGTTTCGTCATAAATGTCCGAACACCACTCCCAAACGTTGCCGAGCATATCGTAAAGTCCCCACGGATTTGGTTCTTTTTGTCCAACGATATGCGTTGTCATTAATGAATTGTCTTTGAACCAAGCAACACTATTTATATCTCCGTATCTAATTCCTTTTGTCCCACCCTTACAAGCATATTCCCATTCCGCCTCGGTCGGTAAACGAAATCCACTTGCTGTGATGTCAAATGAAATTTCTTCGCTATCTTCTTTAATTTCATAACAAGGATTTAGTCCCGCTTGAAGTGATAATTTATTGCAAAAACTCACAGCCTCTTTCCAAGTAACTGTCTCAACAGGATGTCTGTTACCTTTTATTGTACTTGGTTCTTCATTTGTAATTGCAAAATATAATTCTTGTGTTACTGGAAATTTTGCAAGTAAAATCGGTTTAATCTCAACAGTCCATCTCTCTTTCGTTCTGTCGTCTCTCAATTCAATTTTTCCACTTGGTATTTCCACCATTTGGTTGTCAATGGTTGAGATGTCAATCGTGTTAATTTCTTCTTTGGTCACTTGCTTTTTTATTGGTCAATAATTGTCTGTTTGGTGGTCGTCCTACAATGACCGCTAACGGTTAGGTACATGCGTCGTGCGACGTTAGGAGCATGATCGTCATGTACAGTGTTACCAGCTTTTTTCTTTTAACAATATTATTTCTTTCTGATCCTTACTAACACAAATTAAATCGTTTTCAAATCCAATGTAAATTGGAAACCAATTTTCTATACTTATTTCTTTTTCTATTTTACCTGCAGAATTTAATACTCCGATGTATTTAAAATTTGAGATATGTTCTTTCCGATAACTAATGATATTTGGCTTATTCCAGATTATTCCATATGTAAAATCTGAATTAACCAATCGTTCTGTTGACTTTGAAATATTTGGTTGATTTAGGTTTTTAGTTTGATAGATTTCAAATTGATACTTCTTAGATGATTCGTGAGAGGTTGTCCAATAATAGGCAAATATTTTGTCTTTAAATTTCACAATTCGATTGGATAAATAGTGATGTAGTTTTCTAAGTGGCACATCAAAGTATTGAATAATTGTTGTATCGTTTTCTAAGTTTATTTTAATAACACCACACTTGTCAGTGACTCCGAATGAAATAGTCGATAGATATATTTCTTCATTTTCAACAAGCACATCAAAATTATGGTCAAGATACTTGGTTGAGAAAACGCTTAATTTCAGTTCAGGTACTTTTAATTCAGATGATGAACGTTCATAGATGATTATTGAATTTTTTCCATTCGCTTCTTTTTGATGCTGATAGTTTAAGTCCCTTAGTGCAATCCAATGTCTTGAATTTTCGGTATGAATAGTTTTTATTCTTCTGATATCTGATTTTTCCCAAGAATCGATTAGTTCAAAGTAGAATTTGTTATTCCTAAATCTTAGTTCAAACCAATGAGTATTGAAACTTTGGTATTTCCAATTAGTAAGTTGGTTGGTATGAGTTGAATATATCGAGATTAAAGCTTTGTTTTCTGAATCTGATACGTGAAAATCAGCTCCCCAAACAGAAATTCCTGGTATTTTAAACTCTTGGATTATGCTTAATGATCTGTTTAGGATTGTGAGAGACTTATCGCTATAAATTCCACTTATTACTAAATAGTGTTCTTTGAACTCCTCTATATGCGAAATTAAGTGAATGTCCATTTTTTTTTAATTGCAAGTAACAATTGTATTTACGCAATCTTGCGTATATTTTTCATAAATATACACATTATCCTGATAAATCCAAATGATCTAAGAGAGAAATAATACTGAAAGGATATCCGTAACAGACCAATTGTGTTGGTCTGTTACGGATATCATCCCGAAAGTTAGTAGGAGCATTTTGATTGTAAAAAAATCCTGACTTTTCGGGAATACTTCTAATTTTCGGCCTATTATAAAAATCATTTTCGTATAGCGTATGCAGGACACAAGGCTCATGCCGGGCTAACGTCGTGTGCTGTATTAATGACAAGTGTTAATCCATAGGCAACTGTCTAAATAAAGCATTATATCTGATTTTGGCAATCTGTCTGAAGTGACTAAATTTTTGAAAAACTTAGACCCTTCCTTAGCCCAATATGTATTAAATTCAGGCTACCGCGTGTCAAAACCTTTCGGGCATAAATGCCTGAATGGGTATAGAAGTGGGCCGATGACAGACTATTTCTGCCAACAAATGTCCAGTACCGGTTGCTGTACTTACTCCCAACATGGCATGACCGCCTGCATAAATCAAGTTTTTATACTTACTATGTCGCCCAATATATGGCATTCCATCCGGAGTGACAGGTCGATATCCATACCAGGTTGTATTAGTATTCGGTATTGGTAGATTCATGGCAGGATAGTATTTTTTAAAAGCATCATAGATAGCAATTATCCTACGAGGTAGCCGCTTTTGACTAAACCCGCTCATCTCCATGGTGCCGCCAATGCGTAACCACCGATCTATGGGAGTTGTCGCAACCCTATCGTCCACCAGGATGGACGGATACAACAAATTCTGCTGCAACCCATCAAATACCATACTATAGCCCTTACCCGGCTGCATCAATAGTTTTATGCCGAGGCTCTTTGACAATTCTCCCATCCAAGAACCATTGGCAATGATAATTTCATCCCCGGCAATAAGGCCTTGATTGGTCTTTACTGCCGTTATGGTGTCATTGTGCGTCTCAAATCCGGATACTTCCATATTTAACAAAAACCGAACATCCATTTCTTTAAGCTTTTTATACAAGCTCTTCATCAACAATGTCGGATTCACGTGACAGTCGTCTTTGTACAAAACGCCTCCTGCTACATCCACCTCCGTCTCTACCTCGTAGGCCTGTACTTCTTGAGCATTGCACACAACCGTTTTTAATCCAAAAGCATTGGCCTGATTAGCAATTTCCAGCTCATGCTTTCCGGTGCTTTCATTTTTATACAACATAAAGACACCTTTTTCTACCAATTGAAAGTCGGACAAATCCTTACTTAACTCATTTATAAGTTGTCTCGATAGTTGAATTAGGTTGTTGAGGACAGGCGCATTTCTCTCAACAAGATTTTTATTGGCCGATTTTTTAAAAGCCATACCCCATTGTATCAAATCCAGATTTAACCTCGGTTTGATATAAAATGGAGAAGTCGAGCTCATCATCCACTTTATCCCTTGCTTTATTATGCCTGGAGTCGCCAATGGAATAAAATGGGAAGGTGAAATATAACCCATATTGCCAAAAGAACAGCCATCTGTGATATCACCATTATCCACTACAGTAACATCAATTCCTGCTTTGCTTAAATAATAAGCTCCCGTCAAACCGATAATACCACCACCTATTATTACAACCTTCATTTCTTGTTTTTTTCAATAATTAAATAACCTGAAATCCATAAGCATAGGGGTCGTCATCCGGATCAATCTCGATCGTATTGTATCCATAAATACGCGCCCAGCCCTCTATGGAAGGCACTATTGCAGTCCTATCCAATACATTCGTTTCCTCTTCAATCCTTCCTACAAACTGTGATCCTATATAACTTTCATGTATAAATGCATCTCCTTGCTTTAATTTTCCTTTTGCATACCATTGAGCCATCCTCGCCGAGGTGCCGGTGCCGCAAGGACTTCTGTCGAGGGCATTTTCACCTACCAATACAGCATTACGCCCTGTAGAACCCGCCTTGGTTGGCTTTCCTGTCCATTGAATATGAGAAAGACCAAAAATGTTGTCATCGATAGGATGGACAAATTTGTATTTTTCATTCAATAGTCGCCGAATTAACTTGCCATAATGTATCAACTGTGCAGCGGTAAAGCTGCTGATCTCAGGAAAGTTTTTCTGCGGATCGACAATGGCATAAAAATTACCGCCATAAGCCACATCCACCACTATTTCGCCCAGATCAGGACACTGTACAACAAGCCCTTCACTGTATAGAAAGGATTTCACATTGGTCAATTTGACTGACTTAACCTTTTGCCCTTCTTGAACATAATCTATCAAAATTAATCCGGCAGGCGTTTCAAGTCTCAACTTACCCGGTACCTTTGGAATCACCAATCCCTCTTCAATGGCAATAGTCACCGTTCCTATAGTGCCATGACCACACATCGGCAGACAACCACTTGTCTCTATATACAACACGCCGATATCATTGGCAGGATCCGACGGCGGATACAAGATACTTCCACTCATCATATCATGACCTCTGGGTTCAAACATCAATCCTTTTCTTATCCAGTCAAATTTAGACATAAAATGAAGTCTCTTTTCCATCATGGATGTTCCTTCCAACAGAGGTCCACCACCGGCTATTAGTCTGACCGGACAACCACAGGTATGTGAGTCAATACAAAAAAATGTTTTTTTCATCGTCAGATAGAGTTGAGTACAAATAAGTATTTACAAAGGCTGTTGCGTAAAAAGTCCATCGACAAAGCGCAAAATGTGCAAGGGATTGCTGTCTTTCAATTCGTCCGGAAGCAATTGTTCCGGCCAATTTTGGAATGAAATAGGTCTTACAAAGCGTTTTATAGCATCAGGACCGACGGAAGTAAATCGTAGGTCTGTACTCGCCGGAAACGGGCCGCCATGATGCATGGCATTGACCACCTCTACTCCGGTAGGCATACCGTTGAACAACAATCTTCCGACCTTATCTTTAAGACAATCGACGATGTCCGGGTGATCAATTAAATCATCTTCAGTAGCTGTTAGCGTCGTCGTCAATTGACCTTTTAGTTGGCGGGCAAAGTCATACACCTCTCCATAGTTTTCGGCTTCAACGACGATACCAAAAGGTCCAAATACTTCTTCATTAAAAACCGGATTGCTTAAAAATACTTTTGCCGGCACATATAATACTTTTGCCCTTCCTTGTCCTTCCATTCCCGCATCCTTAGCCTCTGCCAATACACTAACCCCTTCTTGTTGATGAAGCAAAGACTTATTTTGTTCATATTGTTTATAAATACCTTTATTGAGCATGGTTGTCGGAGACAAAGGTTCAATGGCTTTATTTAAAGTTGTTTTGAAGCGTTCTATTCCATCCCCTTTTACCGCAATAAAGACACCGGGATTGGTACAAAATTGTCCCACACCCAATGTCAGAGATGCCGCATATTCAACAGCCAAAGCTTCTGCCCTTTGTTCTAATGCATTGGTAAAAGCAAAAACCGGATTGATACTACCCATTTCTGCAAATACCGGAATGGGCTCTGACCGCTGATTGGCAACATCAAACAATGCCTTTCCACCCCTGAAAGACCCCGTAAATCCCACTGCTTTGACACCCGGATGTGCCGTTAGATAGCTTCCTGTCCTCTCATCGCTTCCTTCAAGATATTCTCCTACAAAATGGGAAAAAACGCCTTGTGGCCATCCAATTGTGCCAACTACCTCAGAAATTGCAACTGCCATAAGTTGTGAGGTACGAGGATGCCCCGGATGAGCCTTGACAATAACCGGACATCCTGCTCCGATAGCGCTCGCAGTATCTCCCCCTGCTGTAGAGAACGCAAATGGAAAATTACTCGCCCCAAATACCAGCACCGGACCGATACCTATGTTATATTTACGCAAATCGTTTTTTCCCGTTTCCGTATTACTTGTATCAATACGGGCTTCGACGTATCTTCCTTGTCCTACCGCATCGGCATAGGTCCTCCATTGTACTATTGTACGGGCTTTTTCTCCCGTCAGCCGGGCATGAGGCAATGCAGTCTCTTCGTGTGCAGCATCGATTAGCTCCTGTCCCAATCTTTCAATGGAATCAGCAACCGCGTGCATAAATAACATTCTTTCCTTCACGGTCGTCTTTTTCATAAAAGAAAATGCCTCTTCGGCTTTATCCACTATGTGGTCTAAGACTTTCTTTGGTTGATTCATTTTTTTGAATAAATATATTGAATAAAATTACCTTTTTCTTCCCAATCATCCGGAAATAAAAGTATTTGAAGAAATATTTATCAGAAACTTTTGTACAGTAAAATGATTCTCTGAAAATATGAATTAAATAAACCTCGAAACATCCGGACGAGTGGCTATACCTCTGTCAATAACACTCAGGATTCGCTCCCTTTCTTCACCTACCAATGGCAGACGAGGCGCACGGACATATTCACTCCCCAGTCCAACTTGTTGCTCAGCAAGTTTAATATATTGTACCAACTTAGATTGGATATCTAATTCAAGCAAGGGCATAAACCATTGATAAATCTCCAAAGCTTCTACATGGCGTCCTGCCTTCATCAAGTTATATATAGCGACCGTCTCATCCGGAAAGGCACATACTAATCCGGCGACCAATCCATCTGCGCCGCTTGCCAATTCTTCAAAAGTCAAAGTATCGACACCACAAAGAATTTTGTACCGGTCACCAAATCGATTCCGCATCCGTATAAGGTTGGTAACATCACGTGTACTTTCCTTGACAGCCATAATATTAGTACACTCTGTTAAATCTTCAAAGACATCCAAGGTAATCAAAGTCTTATAATCTACCGGATTGTTGTACAACATAATCGGCAGGTCTGTACTATGGGAAATAGCTCTAAAATAAGTAACCAATTCACGATGATCCGTCACATAACGCATGGGCGGCAGCAC
>CAKUWM010000117.1 GCA_934699305.1 uncultured Saprospiraceae bacterium
ATCTGGAACTGCCGGAAAGAGTATATATGGACAACTTGAATCATTAGATGTGACGAATATTATATGTATAGTGACTCGTTATTTTGGAGGAACATTGTTAGGGACAGGTGGTTTGATTAGGGCTTATCGGGATGCAGCCAAAGAGGTTCTTTTACAAGCCTCTCTCATCGAGGTTAAGCCGGAGTATCGATATAAAGTGACTTTTGGGTTCGAGAGAATACCCATGATTATGGAGGCAGCCAAAAGGTTTCCCGGTGAAATTGTTGAAAAATCACTATTGGATTCACCTTATTTGGTGCTAAGTACAGCAAATACCGATACTAAGTACTTAATTGCCTTATTTAAAAGTTATGTTATGGGAATTGAACTTGACCATGCTGCATCATTAGATAATCTTGATTTCAAAATAGAAAAACTGGATTTGAATGCTTAATGTAGGAATTACAGGAGGAATAGCTTCCGGAAAATCATTGTTTGCCTCAATGTTCGAATTATTGGGTGTTCCGGTATATTATGCAGATAAAAGAGCTAAATTTTTGATTCAAAATAAGGAAGAGATAAGGCTGGAAATCATGGAATTATTAGGAATCGATGCGTATGATGATAATGGGGATTATAATACCAAGTATGTTGCTTCTATAGTGTTTAGCAGCCCACAAAAACTTCAAGCTCTAAATGAAATTGTTCATCCCAAGGTAAAATCCGATTATTTAAATTGGGTAAAAGAACAAAATGCCCCATATACATTGCATGAGTCGGCATTGATCTTTGAAGGGGGCTTTAATACACTTATGAATAAGGTGATTATGGTGTCAGCTTCCGATGAAATTCAACGTAAAAGATTGATTCATAGAGACAAAGTATCAATGGAGGTTGCCGAAAAGAGAATAAAAAGCCAATTAGACAACGAGATTAAAAAGTCTATGTCTGATTATATTATATGGAATGATGGAAGTAAATCTCTTATTAACCAAGTTTTTGACCTCCATCATATCATGCTCAATGAGTCAATTAGTAATCAATCTGTCAAGTTAGGATGATATTATGTAAATGGAAATTAGGCTAAAAATTTCTAAAGTGTATTCATTATTTTGTATATTTGAGAAATGAACTACAAGCAAATAATACAAAGTCAACGAGACTTCTTTAATACAAATGCTACAAAAGATATTCAATATCGAAAAAGCATACTTCTTAAACTGCGAGATGTTATTCGGGAAAATGAAAGTAAGTTAAATCAGGCAATTAATGATGACTTTGGGAAATCGGCCTATGAAACCTATACAACTGAATTGTCCTTTATCTATAATGAGATTGAATATTTTTTAAAAAACTTAAGCCGTCTTACACGCCCTAAAAAGGTAAAAACCAATATCATCAATCAGTTGGGATCTAGCAAAATATATTATGAACCTTATGGTTGTTCTTTAATCATAGGTGCATGGAATTATCCTTACCAATTGACATTGGTTCCGGCTGTCTGTTCGTTAGCATCAGGAAATACTGTGGTATTGAAGCCAAGTGAAATAGCTGCCAATGCATCCAAAATGATACTTTCTATAATAAATGAAAATTTTGAATCACATTTGATCCATGTCATTGAAGGTGGTGTAAATGAAACGACCAGTCTATTGAAAGAAAGATTCGATAAAATATTTTTTACCGGAAGTACACATGTGGGTAGAATTGTTAATCAGGCTGCAGCACAGTATCTTACGCCGATAACATTGGAGTTGGGTGGGAAATCGCCAACTATTGTTACGGAATCAGCAGACTTAAAGGTGTCAGCCAGAAGAATCGTATGGGGGAAATATCTAAATGCCGGGCAGACGTGTATTGCACCGGATTATGTTTATGTTGATAATAAAGTAAAAGATGCATTTCTTTCCGAATTAAAAAAACACATTGAGCAATATGCTTATAACATCAAATCCGGTAATTATACAAGAATTATTAATCAGAATAATTTCCTTAGGTTACAAAATATGCTTTCATGTGGTACTTTATATCATGGCGGAAATGCAGATGAAAAGGAACTTAGTATAGAACCAACGATATTGTGTGATGTTGACTGGGAAGAGGCAATTATGCAAGAGGAAATATTTGGACCTATTTTGCCCGTCATTGGATACGACAACTTTGATAAGGTGGTTGAAATTATAAAGCAACAGGAGAAACCGCTCGCCGCCTATTTATTTACAAAAAATGAAAAGGAAAAGGACGTTTTTTTAAATCAAATCTCTTTTGGAGGTGGATGTATCAATGATACCGTTATGCAAATCAGTAATCCTAACTTGCCCTTTGGAGGTGTAGGTAATTCAGGTAGGGGAAATTATCATGGGAAATATGGATTTTTGTCCTTTTCTCATCAAAAATCAGTCATTGATAAACCAATCTGGGGCGAGCCCAATTTCAGATATCCACCCTATACATCTGCCAAACAGAAAATAGTCAAGAAATTGCAATAATAACTTGATATAAAATAGATTATATATAGTTGATTTATTATGTTATCTTTATGTAGTTTTTAGCTGACATTTTAATACTGTCAAAGTCGGTTTAAAAATACTGGAATGATCAAATATTAACCTGAAATTTTTTTACTCGAATTCAATTTAAAAGGTATTGAAAAATCGTATATTGCTGATTATGAGAACGTATCGGTTTAGAAATCGTTTCAATGGTTATACCGATTTGACTTTTAATATAGACCAATAAATGGAAAAGACATTTTGGTCTATTTTAATGCTACAATTCATATTACTTTAAAGCATTAATTACAAACCATATATCGGTTTTGCATTTGTCTAATGCTGAATGTTGGATTATACGTACTCGTGGATTGAATATTAAATTATACTTTTTTTACTGTATAAATTCTTGGATTACAACTTCTGTAGTTTTATTATTAAACAACTTTTTAAGCTATCTTTATAGTTTGAGTTGTATTTAATTTTTTTTAAACTTAAATTATAGAAGATTTTAAGCAAGTGTTGAATTCAATTAAAAATCAATGTGTTAAAAAAATACTTCAAAATTCCTTCTTTTGAATGATTCTAATTAAGCTTCAAGACGGCTAAGTATGTTAATAAAAGTTATATGAATATGAAAACATATTGTATCTTGGCGGTGCAATTTTGTGCAATTTGGATATAATATTCATCGGATTTTATAGTAATAATCTGCGATAAAGTTAACAGAAGAGCTCGAGAGTAATATTGACAAATGGCATGATTTGTGGATTATTGGATCCATTGAAGTTAAAATGAAACTAAATAAATGAATGAATCTGAATCTTTGGTCTCATTGTGGCCTATATTAGTTTATGCAGGTGGAGTAGTACTTTTAGTCGCAATTATGTTGGTTGCATCCTATTTTTTAGGTGAGCGGCATAAGGAAACAGCTACTGATACAGTTTATGAAGGTGGGATAACCGAGACAGGCGATGCCCGATTTAAATTCCCTATACATTTTTATATTTTAGCAATGTTTTTCGTCATTTTTGACTTAGAAGCAATATTTATTCTTGCGTGGGCGATTAATGTCAAGGCGTTGGGATGGGGCGGTTATATTGCAATCTCAACCTTTATTGGTTTGTTAGTTGCCGTATTTATATATGAATGGCGAATAGGTGCTTTAGAATTCGGACCATCAGGACGTAAAATATTAAAGAAATATCATAAAGATTTCAAAAGTGACCCAAATAAAATCATTAATTAATTTAGTCAATTAAATAAATACCGTATGAAGTGGTGGACCACCAGAGCAAATGACCCAATAAACACAATGAATGGCATCGGATCGATGCAGGAAGCAGTACAGCAATCGGTAGTTTTGACCACTATGGATTCCATGGTTAACTGGGGTAGAAAAAATTCAATTTGGCCTTTCAATTTTGGACTAAGTTGTTGTTATGTTGAAATGGCGACAAGTATAACCAGTAAGTATGATGTTTCTCGTTTTGGTGCAGAAGTTATTAGAGGAACTCCTCGTGAGGCCGATATGATGATTGTTGCTGGGACTGTATTTATTAAAATGGCACCAATTATTCGTAAATTATATGAACAGATGATGGCACCACGGTGGGTTATCGCTATGGGAGCTTGTGCATCATCAGGGGGTATGTATGATATATATAGCGTTGTTCAGGGTGTAGATAAGTTTATGCCTGTTGACGTTTATGTTCCGGGATGTCCTCCACGTCCGGATGCCTTCCTGGAAGGGATAGTGATGCTTCGTGATAAAGTAGGTCAGGAAAAAAGACCTTTAAGTTGGGTCATTGGCCCTCAAGGAATAATCAAGCCTGAAATGCCATCTATGAAAGAAGAAAAACGTGCCGAAAGATCCAAGATGACTGAAATCAGACCTCCTGACCATATATAATGTTATTTCATTCATCCTTTTTATAAAATAAATTAAAAAAATATGTCAGGCTACGCTGATATTGTTGAAAAAATTAAACATCAATTTCCTGATGCAATAGTATTTGAACAAAATACTTGTGACGAATTTCCTACTCTTTGGGTAAGCAAAGAAAATATTGTTGGAGTATTGGGGCTTTTGAAAAATGATTCTGCACTTAGATTTAGCCAATTGTATGATTTGAGTGCCATCGATGAGCAAGCACGAAATAACCGACAAGGTCAACCGGAGAGTAAGTTTACAATAGTGTATTTATTATTGTCCTATAACCGTAATCAGTTTATTCGTATTAAAGTTGGTCTTAATGCATCTAAAGCATCGATCCCATCTGTAACACCTGTATGGTCTTCAGCCAATTGGTATGAAAGAGAAGTTTACGACATGTTTGGTGTCAACTTTGAAGGACATCCCAAATTGCGTAGAATATTGATGCCGGGATATTGGCAAGGCCATCCACTTCAAAAAGCACATCCTGCTCGTGCGACAGAAATGGGACAATTTAAAATGCCTGAAGAGCAAATGCTCGAACAACAAGATATACTTCAATTTAAGCCGGAGGAATGGGGATTAAAATCACATTCGAAGAATAATGAAGATTTTATGTTCCTTAATTTGGGTCCTCAACACCCTGGTACCCACGGGATTTTGAGATTAATTCTTCAAATGGACGGTGAAGATATTGTCAATATTGTCCCGGATATAGGCTTCCACCATAGGGGAGCTGAGAAGATGGGCGAAAGACAATCTTGGCATACTTATATACCTTATACGGATAGGGTAGAATACCTGAGTGGTGTCATGAATAACCTGCCTTATGTGATGACGGTTGAGAAAATGGGAGGAATTGAGGTACCTGATCGTGCAAAGGTAATTAGAGTTATGTTGTGTGAGTTATTCCGTATTTCTAGCCATTTAGTATGGTATGGAACATTTGCACAAGATTTGGGTATGATGACGCCGGTATTCCTTACGTTTTACGACAGGGAGCGGTTGTTTACCATAATTGAAGCTATATGCGGAGACCGAATGCACCCTAATTGGTTTAGAATAGGAGGTGTGGCTCAGGATTTGCCGGAAGGATGGGAGACCTTAGTTGCTGATTTTGTAAAATATTTTCCGCCAAGATTGAAAGAATACGATAAGATGGTAATGAAAAATCAAATTTTCAAAGCCAGAACAATTGGTATTGGTGTTTATAATACGGAAGAAGCGATAGATTGGGGTGTTACCGGAATTGGATTACGAGCTACCGGTCTGGAATGGGATTTCAGAAAGAAACAACCTTATTCCGGATACGATCAATTTGATTTTGAAATCCCAGTTGCTGCCAATGGCGATTGTTATGACAGAGCAAAACTTCACGTAGAAGAAATGAGACAAAGTATTCGTATCATTGAACAATGTCTAAAGAATATGCCGGCAGGGCCATATAAATCAACCAATTCACTAACTACACCTCCGGACAAAAAGCATACTATGTATGATATAGAAACATTGATTAATCACTTTGTCAATGTTACGTGGGGACCTGTATTGCCAGCCGGAGAAGGGTTCTGTAGCGTAGAGGCGAGCAAGGGGAATAACGGATATTATTTAGTAAGCGATGGAAGTACGACGTCATATCGTACGCGGATCAGGACTCCAAGCTTCCCCCATATACAGTTTGTCCCACAGTATAGTACAGGTTATACTATTGCTGATTTAATGGCAATATTGGGAAGTGTTGATTTTGTATTATCAGATATAGATAGATAAATTTTTGTATAATGAGTATTGAAAACCAAGTGATATCAGATGAAGCGAGAAAAGAAATAGAAGCTCTGTTTCATCATTTGCCACATAAGCAAGCTGCGTGCATTGATGCTTTAAAAGTAGTCCAAAAATATAACCGTTGGGTATCTGACGAAGCATTGGAAGAATTGGCTCCTATTTTAGAGATGAAAACACACGAAATAGATAGTGTTGCTACTTTTTATAATATCATCTTTAGGAGACCGGTCGGCCGACACGTCATATTCCTTTGTAATAGTGTAAGTTGCTGGGTTATGGGCTATGAAAGTATTCACAAAGCAATAAAAGAAATTTTAAATATTGATTTTGGAATGACAACTCCCGATGATCGATTTACTTTTTTGCCTATCCCTTGCCTCGGTACTTGTGACCATGCACCGGCATTGTTGGTAGATGAAGATTTGTATCGCGATTTAAAACCGGAACAATTGAGTGAAATTCTTGCAAAATATGAATAATTTATAATGGAAAGACCGTTAACCGAACATATAAAAAACGATGGTTCGCCCTTATCGCTAAAAGAGTATGAAGCAACCGGAGGATATGAAGGTCTTAGAAAGGCGTTGAAATTAACTCCTGCTGAGGTCTTGAATGTCGTGAAAGAGTCCAAATTGAGAGGACGAGGTGGAGCGGGTTTTCCCACTGCGATGAAGTGGAGCTTTGTACCTATGGGAGATAACGCACCTCCGGTAAAATACCTTGTTGCCAATGGTGATGAGATGGAACCGGGTACATTCAAAGATAGATTGTTGATAGAATGTAATCCACACCAACTGATTGAAGGTATGATCATAAGTGCTTATACGATAGGTGCTTCGATGAGTTATATCTTTTTACGATGGGCATACCATTTGGCTGCAAAGAGAGTATTGGTAGCTTTAGACGAAGCATACAAAGCAGGTTATTTAGGTAAAAATATTCTAGGTAGTGGCTATTCTTTGGATATGGATTTGCATACCAGCGTCGGAAGATATATATGTGGTGAGGAAACAGCTTTACTCAATGCTTTGGAAGGGAAACGAGCTAATCCAAGGAACAAGCCACCTTTCCCTCAAGTTAGTGGACTTTTTGGCAAACCTACCATTGTAAATAACATAGAAACATATTGTAATATTCCACATATACTGGCGAAAGGTCCTGAATGGTATGTTTCTATCAGTAAATCAGAAGGTGGTGGTGGAACAAAGCTTTATGGTGCAAGTGGTAAAGTAAAACGACCCGCTATATGGGAACTTCCTTTAGGTACAACTTTAGGAGAAATTATTGAAGAACATGCCGGAGGTATGCAAGATGGATACAAACTTCGCGGTTTGTTACCCGGTGGAGCTTCTACGGATTTTCTGACTCCTGAGCACTATAATATAAAGATGGATTTTGAAGAGGTAGCAAAAGCAGGAAGCCGCATGGGTACAGGAACTATCATCGTTATGGATGACCAAACGTGCCCTGTAGGAATGTGTCTGAACCTTGAACAGTTTTTTGCTCAAGAGTCATGTGGATGGTGTACTCCATGTCGTGAGGGACTACCTTGGACTGCTAAAATTTTACTTGCTTTGGAGGAAGGACGCGGGACGCCTGAAGATATAGATCATTTAATACATCATACTCATTATATGGCACCCGGTAATACATTTTGTGCATTAGCACCGGGAGCTATGGAGCCTTTACAAAGTGCACTCAAGTATTTTAGAGAAGACTTTGAAGAACATATTCATACTCACCGATGTAAATATCATCATTGATTATACTTTAAACAATAGTTATGGCTAAAATATATATCGATAATATTGAATACGAAGTACCAGATGGTAAAAATATGCTCGAAGCATGTGTTTCCCTCGGGATGGATTTACCGTATTTTTGTTGGCATCCCAAGCTTCATTCAGTAGGTGCATGTCGTCAATGTGCCGTCATGAATTATCGAGACGAAAATGATACGCGTGGTAGGATTACGATGGCATGTATG
>CAKUWM010000118.1 GCA_934699305.1 uncultured Saprospiraceae bacterium
TCAACTGCTCTTATTGCAATGTTATGATGACCGATGGTATGAAAGCTAAAGAAAAACAAGATGAGGTCAAAATAATGGATATCGCTGAAATGATACGTGATTCCATCAAAAATAAATCTTGATAATCAATATTATATATTGTTTTGAAAAAGAAATTTACTCTAAAAAAAGAATATATTTGATTTTAGAAAAATATTTTATATACATTTGCACCACAATTTTCGAATTGAGGGCCTATAGCTCAGTTGGTTAGTAGCACCTGACTCATAATCAGGGGGTCCCAGGTTCAAGTCCTGGTGGGCCCACCTCAAAGACAAGGTTCTGGATATCGTATTCAGAACCTTTTTTCATTTGATTATGTTCTGATACTTTCCTCATAAAGGATGAATTAATATTATTCTACATGACATCACATCCAATTAAAAATATCATTTTTGACCTTGGAAACGTGTTGATAGACATTGACGTACCAAAGGCGTACGACAATCTTTCACAAGTCACAGGTTTAGATTTTAACAGTCTTGACGAAGAGGCAAAATCGGTATTCCTAAAATTTGAAACAGGAAAAATTCCGTATGTTGTTTTCTTCAATTATCTTACTAAAATATCTCGTCGTAAAGCCGTAATAAATGATTTGTTGCCAGCATGGAATTCCATGTTATTGCAAATTCCACCCGGAACAATAGAACTGTTAGAGGCTTTGTCCTCGCACTATCGGCTTTTTATATTAAGCAATACCAATGAAACGCACATCCAGTGGTTAGATAGATATTTAGAAAATCTGGGTATCAAGCAAACCTGGTATCAAGATATATTTACAAAGGTCTATTACTCACACTTAATCAATAGACGTAAGCCTGATCCTTCGTGTTTTGAATTTGTATTAAGAGATTCCAATATTTCAGGAAAGGAAACGTTATTTATTGATGATCTTTCAGAGAATATTGAAGGAGCTCTTGCAATGCAGATAAATGGGGTTCTTTACAACCGTCATCAAGAAAACCTGAGAGAACTTTTGAATAATACATTACAATTTCAATATTAGGATTGACAAAAAATTACGAGTATCCCGTGTAAAGCATTTCAAATAAACGCTAAAGTCGTATCCTCATTGAATTAAAATATGATATTAATTACAAATATATTTCGAAATCTGTAGAAATCTTCTCACCTTTGTGCGAATTTTTAAATAAAATAAATCAATATGAAAAATATTGCATTTTTAGCATCTTTATTATTCTTAATTTCTTGTAATACAGGAAAGAAAGCACAAAGCGGCAATCAACTCTTTTTAACAGGTACTAAATGGACTGTACTCAAAATTAGAGAGTCTATGGTCACTAATACACAGAATCCTAGAACAATTGAACTTTCCCTACCAAATAAGAAAGGCGAAGGTACATTTACCGGAAATGCAGGTTGTAACACCATTAATGGAAAATACAAAAGTGAGAAAGGTAGCTCCATACTTCATTTTTCTCAAATTGTATCCACCAGAATGGCTTGTCCCGGAGATAGTCAGGAAAGTATCATCATCAATTCACTCGAACGAATCAACTCATACGAACTATCAGGAAACATTTTAAAATTATATGCCGGAGGAGAATTATTATTAACTCTGGAAGGCGTAAACGTAACACAATAAATTAAATCAGGTATATGAATTTAAGATTAAAAATTGCAGCTTTTGCTCTTTTGACGATATTTGCATTCGCATGTAACTCGAACAAAAAGAAAGTTGAAACAGAAAAAGGAATCCCCGATTACAGTAAATATCCAAGAGTAGGACAAGTGGATACCAGCGCTGAGAAAGAAATGGTTCCTGGCAACATCAAATCCATCGATGAGTATGTTGCAACCATCAAGAAAGGACTCAGAATGGATTTGAAGGAATTTAAAGGCGATTCAAAGTATAAGTCAATAGCTTATGGTGGTAAAGTCGATGTACACCAAATGACCAATGCCACATTTACTAATTTTGATATTACCTCAATTGATATTTTTTATAAAGAAAATAAGATATTATTCGTCGAGACCCGCCACACCACAGACAAAGGTTTAGATATGATGAAATATTACTATGAATCAGATAAAATCATTGCAACTTATCAAGGAGGCTTGGTAAGCACTGATCCTAATAGTAGAGGGTCATTTGAGTTCAAGTCAATTCCGAATATTTCGGGTAAAGAAGCCGTTATAAAAGGGATTGAGCAGGAAGCGGATCAGAAATTTTTGAATACAGCACCTTTCAAATCAAAGGTGTATAAAGATGGTGCCGGTTACAAAGCTGTCACTTGCTTTTCAGGTAAGGAGCTAAAAATAGTTGATCCCAATGGGTTTATTTCCAAATTGTTCAAAGATAATCCACTCAAAGAAACCAGCAAATTTATGCTAATCTCCGTGGATGGTAAAATCAATGAAAAAGACGGTAAATTAAGCGTTTCCGGTGGAATATTCCAAGGTAAAGACATGGGAGGAACAGGCTGTTATTAAGAAAGAAAATAAAATAAATATATTAAAGGCCGGATTAGTTCGGCCTTTTTTTTATCTTACATCATGCAAATAAAAGATTTACAAGAAGCCTATTTTCATTTTTCTGAAAACCAAAAAAATGAATTGAAATCATCGGAACTATTCAGACCGATTCAGTATATTTTAAATCTTAAAAGCAAGAAAATAAGGCCACTATTGGCACTTATAGGATACAGCCTTTTTGATGATGAAATCAACAAGTGTATGCATGCGGCACACGGATTGGAAGTATTTCACAACTTTACGCTGATGCACGATGACATCATGGATGAAGCTGACCTACGTAGAGGAATGCCGTCAACGCATAAACAATATGGTATAAATGCTGCCATTTTATCAGGCGATGCGATGTCTATACTTGCTTACCAATATTTATTACATGATTGTAAGGAAAACAACGTCCTGCCCGCTTTGACCCTTTTTAATAAAACAGCCATGGATATATGCATTGGGCAGCAATTAGATATGGAATTTGAAGGCAGAAATCATCTCACTTCGGAAGAATATATTGAAATGATTACGCTCAAAACAGCCGTATTTTTGGGCATGGCACTCCAGTTAGGCGCTATAATTGGCGGAGCGAGTGCGCCTCAAAGTCAAGCGCTCTATGATTACGGCACCCACCTTGGAATCGCATTTCAAATCCAGGATGACCTCTTAGATCTTATAGGCGATCAAAATCAGGTGGGTAAAACAAAAGGAGGTGACGTACTTCGTAAAAAGAAAACCATACTCATCACCAAAGCATTGGAAATCGCTCCCTCAGAGACAAAAAAACAAATCATGGACCTACTGAATTCCGATACAGAAAATGCCGATACCAAAGTAAATCAAATGATCGGATTATTAGATTCTATTCAACTGTTTGATGTCGTAAAAAAAGAAATAAAGGGACACTTCGATATGGCTAATGCCCACCTCCAACAATTGAATATAAGTGAAAAAGGCAAAGAGCTACTCAATGAATTGACTTACCTGCTTCATAGCAGGAATAAATAAGATACAGTTATCAGGATGTACAGAGCTAAAATCCTAGCATTAGATTCATCCTCCAGTGACTTTATGCACCTAAATTCATTAGTTAAAATTATGTTAAATCGAGTGAGATTAAAAAAATAAATATATCTTTGACTTCATATAATTATTAGCAATACTAATATTCATTTAATCTAAAACCAGCCTATAGCGTAAATTTTTACTTTTCGACAATTATATTCTTATACTTAAAAGTAAAAATTATGCAATTACAGTCCATTAGTGATCAAAATCTAATCAAGTTGTATCTTGATGGTAATGAGCGTGCGTTTGAAGAATTACTTCAAAGGCATAAGAGCAAGATTTATACAACCATTTACATGTTTGTTAAAGATGAGCATCAGGCTGAAGATATTTTTCAGGAAGTATTTATTAAAATCATAGATACCCTTAGAAGAGGCAAATATAACCACGAAGGTAAATTTGTCCAATGGGCAGTGAGAATTGCATACAACTTGTGTGTAGATAACTTTAGAAGGTCTAAAAGACGTTCAATCATCAATACAACTGAAAATTTTGACATCTTCGACGTGATATCCAGCTCAGAAGACAGCCACGAAGATACTATCATCAAAAGTCAAAGTCATCAAAAGTTGAGAAGCCTCATTGATGCTTTACCTACAGAACAAAGAGAGGTAATCATTCTGCGCCATTATGCCGATATGAGCTTCAAAGAAATCAGTCAGGTAACCCGGGTTAGTATCAATACAGCCTTGGGACGTATGAGATACGCATTGATCAATATCAGACGAAATCTATCCGAAAAAGAAGCCCTGGCTATATAAGACAACTTATATATTAAATAAAAAACTAATTTATTGTGGAATAAATTAGTTTTTTTGCTTTTATATATGTAACTTTGTCGTTATATGTATAAGGATGCAAAATTTATAGACGACTATCGCCATCGCGGTCTGAGGAAAAAGCTTATCAATGAGCTTAAATCCAAAGGAATTTACAGCGATTCGGTACTCACTGCTTTCAATCAGGTGCCTCGACATTTCTTTCTGGACAAAGCCTTTGAAGAACTCGCATATCAAGATAGACCTGTACCGATAGGCAATGCACAGACTATTTCACAACCCTATACAGTTGCATTACAAAGCCAGTTGTTGAATGTGCAAAAGAGGGACAAAATACTTGAAATAGGCACCGGATCAGGATTCCAGGCATGTATCCTTGCTGCCATGGGCGCAACCGTATATACCATAGAACGACAGGAAGAATTGTATCGCAAGACAAACCAAAAATTGAAGTCCATGGGCTTTGGTCAGATAAAATGCTTTTTGAAAGACGGCTTTCTAGGACTACCACCTTTTGCACCTTTCGACAAAATTATCATCACTGCAGCACCTGAAGACCTACCCTACCAACTCATTGATCAGCTAATAGTTGGCGGTATCATGGTTCTCCCTAAAGGCAGTCATAAAAAGCAAAAAATGGTCGTGCTCACCAAGACATCAAACACGACTTATTCACTACAAGAAAAACATGATGCTTATTTCGTTCCAATGCTTTCCGGGATTCAGTAAATATAAATAAGCAATCATTTATACAATCCCGAATTCAGCAGTAAAGGTTTTTAAAAACCGTATAGTGCTGATTATGAGGGATGTCCCGATGTACGAATCGTTTCAATGGTTTCATTAAATCATTGATTACGAGCGCAAATCGATTCCGCATTGTATTATGCGGAATATGGGATAATACCGGTCTGACTTTTAATATAGACAAATTATTGGAAAAGGCATATTGGCATTTTGAATCCAAATTCTGTATTAGAAAAATGCGAATTCGATTCCGCTTTGTCGAATGCGCGATATGCGTTAATCCTGAATTGTCCGCCCCTCAGGACTGACAGCTCGATGCTTTGTTCGGTTGAGGTTTCTGTATTCCACTAATATTGTTGCATAAGCAGATGAAACGGGTGTTTTCCATCGACTTGAACCATAAGTTACGGTTCCGGAATCTCTATTCCATTCTTCCGCCAAAAGGCTATAACGATTTCTATTTTTTGCACTGGGACCAAACATAAGGTATTTATTGTTATCTTTCGGATCAAAACATACGCCCAATCTGTCGGATTTAGGCATAAATACAACAACTCCGGGTGTACCTCGCCGCAATATAATCTCTTCTAACGTCTTGTCACCTTTCTGAATAACCTTACCCTCTTTAACATGGGTATCTCCTCTATTAATCACTCTGTATAACACGATATCTCGATCTAAAAAGAACTGAATATTTTTAATATTTTTTTCCATCAAGCCTGTCTCTGATAAAAAATCGTAGGTAAAAGGTTTTCTTTTAGGACCAGTATTACTACAAGAAGTGATAGATATAAAAAAGACAACAGCCATCATTGAGTACAATCCGAAATTATAAGGCTTAGTAATCATTCTTTCGTATTTTAAAATTAGTGATGAATCGCTTTTATAAAATAACGTTATTTTCTACAAAATACCTGCATTATTAACTCATATTAACCCGGTTTTATGCCAATTTTAACATAAAATCATCGCCTTTCAGCAAAAAAGCGCCGCATCAAATTGAGCCCTTCTTCTGAACAAATTCCACATGCCAGTTTGGTTGAAGGGTGTAACATCTTCTTTCCAAATCGCATAAAGCCATTCTTTTCATCATCCGCACCATAAACCAACCGCCCCAACTGTGCCCACCTCAATGCTCCTGCACACATCGGACACGGTTCAACGGTGACATATAAGGTACAATCAACTAAATATTTAGAACCGTAATTCTGCTCGGCTGCTGTCAAAGCCAATATCTCTGCGTGCGCAGTAACATCATTGAGCATCTGAACCTGATTGTGAGCTTTTGCAATAATCTGGTTACGGGCAACAATCACAGCCCCGATAGGCACTTCTTCCATGTCATAAGCTTTTTGGGCCTCTTTCATCGCAAGCCGCATAAAATACTGATCTGTATATAAATCGTCCATAATCTCCTTTCTCTTAAAACAAATGTATTCAATTTTGTTTTAAACTTGAATTCAACATGCAAGGTTTTCCAAAAACGAAGATTGTTGGATGTAGCTTAAAAACGTATTCAGAAATAAAGGTTTTTAAAAATCATATAGTGCTGATTATGAGGAATGTCCCAATGTTCAAATCGCAAAGTGTCATAATCAAACTAAAAAAATTTTGACCTTAAATTTTGAAATAACAACTGAACTATAATCGAATAATACGGAATTAGGATTTAGTCCCTCTATATGAACCGCTAGTATCAATTTGACAGGGCTTACACTTTAAAATGCTTCAACCGAATCACTTCTTCACGAGTTAAATCTCTCATTCGTCCCCGAGGCAGGTCTTTCTTGGTCAAACCGGCATAATAAACCCTATCCAGCTTTACCACATCATACCCTACATATTCAAAGATGCGCCTTATGATTCTATTACGACCCGAGTGCAACGTTATTCCTAATTCAGTTGGCGGAGCATTTTTGACAAAAGAAATTCCGTCCACCTTAATAAATCCATCCTCCAACTGAATCCCGCTTCTGATTTTGTGAAGGTCTTCTTCCTTCATTGGTTTATCAAGAGTAGCGTGGTAAATTTTCTTCACTTCATAGGAAGGATGTGAAAGCCTTTTAGTCAACTCGCCATCATTGGTAATGAGCAACAGACCCGTTGTATCCCTATCCAATCGACCCACAGGGAAGACATGTGTGGAGACTTTACCTTTCAAAATATCGTGAATACTTTTTCTTCCTTTTTCATCGGATAAGGTGGTGATAATATCCCTTGGCTTGTTTAATAGGATATAAATTTTTTGTTCAACCGGAGTAATTTCACGACCTTGATACATTACCTTATCTGTAGGTTGTACGTGATATCCCGGCTGATTTACTACCTGGTTGTTGACTGTAACCTCGCCATCGGCAATCAATTTATCAGCTGCTCTTCTACTACAAATGCCGGCATTGGCAACATATTTATTGAGGCGAGGAGAAGTTTCGACCTTCTCTTCCCGCGTTTCTATATTTTTTTTAACGGCTTTAGAGGCATTTTTTCTCGGATCGGGAGACTCTTTTGACTTGTTATTCTCTTTCTTCTTGAACTTATCAAAACCGCCTTCTTTTTTACCTTTACTCCTTTTAAATCTTTCTTCCATTGACTTTAGCCTTTAATTCTGTGGGCATACAGTGCAGCACCTATTATGCCGGCTTCATTCTGAAACTTAGCAGGAACAATGGTTGTATCCAATTTGAAATAATCTTTATAAAGGTCAAATTTCTTACTGACGCCGCCACCCAAAATAAACAAGTTAGGGGAAAAAATAAATTCCAGATGCTGGAGATATTCATTTAATCTGTTTCCAAACTCAGTCCAATTGAGATTCTTCTCTTTTCTGGCTAAATTGGAAGTGTATTTTTCGGCGATGGATTTGTGAAACTTGAGGTGTCCAAACTCGGTATTGGGTATCAATGTTCCATTGTAAAACAATGCACTTCCTATCCCCGTCCCGATCGTCAGAACTATAACGGTACCCGGCTGATTAGCTGCAAAACCAAATGCCTGCTCTGCCATGCCTGCCACATCGGCATCATTCGCAACATAGACAGGACATTCTGTATATT
>CAKUWM010000119.1 GCA_934699305.1 uncultured Saprospiraceae bacterium
GTGTAGCGCTCTTTGTAGGAAAATCTTACTTTGACAAGTTGGGGCTCACACTACAAGCGAGGTATGAATGGGTGGATCGCATGAAAATAAATGAAAGTGTCCAGCTCTTTGGAAAGCCTTCCAATTATTTTCCGGAAGCAACCGGTTATCAAAAGGTGCTTATAACGCCACAGGTAAGTTTTACTTATGACAAAGCTACCGTCTTTGCAGCTGTTGACATTCCATTGTATCAATCTATGAATACCAGCGATTTTTATACACAAGTCGGAACACAATATCAGGCAACAGTCGGGATAAAATACAGCTTCTTTGTGACTAAAAAGCTCAAGATTGACCCAAACGCATCAACAGTTTATTTCTGTCCTATGCATCCTGAAGTTGTCTCCTCCACACAAGGGCATTGTCCCAAATGTGGCATGGATCTGGAATTACAGAAATAATTCAGTAAGGAAAATGGACACTGGCAAAGTCGCTATAAGATCCGACTTTGGCCTATCCGGCAATTGTTCATCTCATCCTTACCGGTCACATTCCTGATCCGGGATGTTATTTTTTAAGAATCTCAATTGATTTTATCGCTGCGACAGGAGATATTGTTATATGATTATTTTCTTTTTCTATATAAAAAAAGTTGGCACTATTTGAACCAATTAAATACACTTGTTTGGTTTCATTATTCGTATTGAACGTAATTAAATGTTTGTAATCTAACTTATTTTCGGCTATTCTTTCTGAAACCCTTTTCCCACTGCCTATACCAATTCCAAGAAAGAAGCATATTATACAAATCATTAATACTGAAAGAAATTTATTCCCAAGATTGGTTTCGATTTCTTTTTTCGTTAATTCTACATCTTCATTTTTATAACCGACTAATCCTCGTGCCCATTTTTTATCTGTGTTTTTAGAAGCATACCAAAACATTAAATAAACTACAACCAAATACAAAATTAGTGCTATAAAAATAATAGGATAGGAAGTCAAATCTGACACAGGACTTATCAAAATATCCATTATGGTGGAATATCTTAAAATATTTATGTCTAAATAGTAGAAAAAAACACTTTCTTAAATAATCCCAAGCACCACCAGAATCAAATATCCAAAAGGGAGCAATCTTTCTAAATTAGCAAATCTCATATCTTTAATCGTTAGGTTATAAAATATACCCACACACTATGGAACATTTATTGGCTTCGGGATTCAACAAAGAAATCGAAGTTAAATATCCTTCTATATATTCCACAGAAAACATGAGCGTCTTACATAACGAGAATCTATCATGTTCCTATAAATGCAAAATAATCCATATTATAGCTATAAAGATAGTATAAAGAGGGTATCAAGGCAATAATTTGTCTAGTTTTTAACATAAGCCCGGCCAATAATAGATAACCTCTGCTTTCTATGGTATAAATTCATTGTTGTTAACCCACATTCATCATTTGTAAAATGTTGATTGTGTGTCATTTATACAATTCAGTTATTCTACTCCTGCAACACCCGGGGCAAGACCTCTATCAACCTATCCAGATCTGCCTGCTCGTTGAATGCGTTGATAGAATAGCGGATGTAGGCTTGTCCTGCCAACATCATCACCGGAATCTGTATGCAATAATCCCGATATAGCTTGTCATGCAGTGCCATTGGGTCACTTGTCCGGATTGGCGCACTGTACATCTGAGCGATAAAGTCGTCATTAATAGGCGCAATAGGCACACTCCCTATGACTTCATTTAAAATCGGCGCATTGGTCTGTACTAACTTCCGGCATGCTGCCGCCACATCCTTCCAGTTGTGCTCTCTCATAAATTGTATCGCAGCAGGAATAGTACAGAAAGCAGACAAATCCCGCGTTCCCTGCACTTCGTGATAGTCCAAAAATCGAGAATGGGACGGAAAGTCAGACTCATAGCCCCAACTGATGATGATAGGATCGAAAAGGTTCTGCAATTCCCGCCTGACATAAAGAAACGAAGAACCTTTGGGCGACAACATCCATTTGTGTGAAGCGCCCGTATAGATGTCCACATCCATCCTTCTGATATCTACATCAACCTGCCCCGGACCATGTGCCCCATCCACAAATGTCATGATACCTCGTTCCCGCGCCATTCGACTTATCTCCTCCACCGGAAGCCTAAGCCCTGTTGAACTGGTAATGTGGCTAATAAAGATAATTTTAGTACGCTCGTTGACGCCTGCCATAAACTGTTGTACAACGGATTCTTTGTCTTCTATCGGAAATAGAATCTCTTGTTGCTTATAGAGGGCGCCCCGCTTTTTACAATAATACTTCCAGGCACGGTCACAAGCACCGTATTCCAGATTGGTTGTCAATACTTCGTCACCCGGATTTAGGTCTAAGCTTCGGGCGATGATATTAACCGCATACGAGGGATTTGTCACACATACGACATCATCCGCGTCACAGTTAAGATATTCCCCCAATGCCAACCGTGCCTCCTTCAGATAATGTGGGCTATTGTCAATAATAAAGGCTACCGGCTCCTCTTCCATCTCGCGCTGAAACTTCTGATACGTCTCAAAGACCGGCTTAGGACACGCACCGAATGAACCGAAATTGAGAAACGTTACATCATCTCTCAAGAAAAACAAAGACTTCATGTTATTCATATAAAAACCCGATTAATCCACACAAAAAAACTAGTCTCGCCATCTAACCTTCTTGGCAATATCTTCGCGCTGGCTTGGTGGCAGGCTGACGTCAGAATATCCCATATAAAATAATCCGATGCAACGTTGATTATCCGGCAATTCCAGGAACGAGCCCAAGTGGAGGATGGCTCCGGGACTGGACCAATACGCTCCGACGCCATGAGCCGTAGCTGTGAGCCACATGTTTTCGACAGCAGTGGCCGTGGCAGCGACTTCCTCCCATTCCGGTAGCAATTCCGGATGAACCTCCATGACAATCGCGATGACGGCCGATGACAAAACCGCTTTGCGCCCCATCTCTGCCATCTTGCGGTCAGAAAACTTTTCGGGATTTGTCGTATTCCGATAAATATTCGCCATCTCAGCACCCAATTCCTCCAAAGCACGCCCCCTAAATACCACAAAGTGCCAGGGTTGAGTCAGCTTATGCGTCGGCGCATGATTGGCACTTTCTAAGATCGCCTCCAAGGTCTCTCTGCTGATTGCCCGACCGTTATAGGTCGAAGGCATGACACTCCGCCGCCGTCCAATGATATTTTTTAAAACAGTAATTTCTGAATCCATGTAAGAAAAGATTTCAAGATACAATAAAACAATTTCACACACAACAATCATCGTCCAATAGAGTTGCAAAGAAATGGGCCTAACATTGCAATTTAGGGCGTGCCCCCGCTTTTGAGAGCGGGGTCGGGCTATCCGCTATACTCACTCCTTACGTCGCTCGTGCCGCTCCTATCCCTCACGCATACCGTGTGCAGCAGCGGCAATGCATTGCAACTTTATTTTGAAAATAACCACAAAGTCCTGCTTAGCATTTCAATTTTACGTCCATAAACTTGCCGAAAACAGCCTTCATCAAGAGATTATCCGATTGGGCAAGACAGCATATTAAATGGGAAAAAACACATCGAAAAAAAAATCAACTTTTCTTGTTAAGATTATACTCCTTGAGATATTAATGTGTGTAAAACCTTACTAAAACACTCTTTAACCTTACAAGCATTAACCTTACAATCATTAACCAATAAAATATTAAGTTATGAAATATCAATCCTTTTATCGATTCTTATTTTTAGCTGTGCCCTTTGTGCCGGCTCAAGCCCAAAGTGGTTTAGATGCAGAGAACACCTGACTTGCCAATTTATAAAAATGTAGTAATCCCCAATCAATTGTTTTTCCATTTAATTCAATGTTATGAAACACCTTATTCCGTTCTTATTTATTCTCACACTATGTTGTTCAACCATTTTCGGGCAACCCATTGTGGTCAACTCCCTGGATGACGCCAATGACGGCACATGCGATGCCAATCATTGCAGCCTTAGAGAAGCTATACTTTTGGCCAACACCTATACCCATCCTGAGATTACTTTTGAAATAACACCGAATACGCCACTGCCATGGGTCATTAGTCCTACAGCGAATCTGCCTGCCATCCATAGCACTAACTCCGACTTTAATTTCTCCATAATGGATTTATACGGATCTGAAATAACTATTAGTGGATCCCGGCTACCCGGCAAATCCCAGGAATTGGACTATGCTTTATTAATAAATACAAAAGGAAACGTATCTGTAAAAGCATTGGTTTTTAGTGATTGTAGCAGAGGAATAGTGGTCAAAAGTGTCGATACCTTGGTCATCGGAGGGGGAGTACTTCCTAAGGGAGGTAATGCAACAAATGTTTTTCTCTTCAACAAAAACGACCTCTATTTTGATGGATTGTATAAACATGCACTGATTCAAGGAAATATTTTTGGTGCAGATCTACAATTAAACAAAGGAGTTGGCGCCGGAGAGATAGGCATAAAATGTATTAGTGGCAATTCGTTATCAGGAACGATGATTATTGGCGATGGGGGCTCACCCGATGATTATATGAGAAACTTTTTTTACGGTCACACAAATGCAAATATCGATTTCCTAAACGTCTCTAATGTGACCATAGAAGGTAATTATTTTGATATGGATAGGAGTGCTCATTCCCTTGTGCCTGCCAGCAAAAACAACATCCGCCTGACTAAGTGTAAAAATTCAACCATTATAGACAATCACTTAGGCGCTACAGACAAGCAGATATTCCTCGATAGTTGTCATAATGTGAAGATGGAATATAACCATCTGGGCACGATAAATTATTATCTTGATTATCCAATGAAATACGGTATCGTGCTTGACCATTGTGAGGATATTCGTATCGGTTCTACTGACTTAACGCGAGCAAATCGATTCAATGGGCACTCCGAAAGCTCTATACATAGTAGTAATAGCAGGAATATACACTTGATCTATAACGAAATTGGAATTTATAATGGTATCAATAACTCTAATATAATAACTGGGATAATGCTGGATAACACCAATAACACCGACCTTATTGGCAATTTGTTTCTGGGATCAGTGGAGACTTGCTTACGTATCAATAATAGTGAATCCATCCGAATCTTGAAAAATGATTTCAGCGTATTTGACTATTACCCGGTTGGTAGTACAGGAATCCACATAACCGACGCCCGTGACATCCGGATTGGCGACTCAATCCCAACGGGAAACAATATTTTTACAAGGTTGAATAAAGGGATTGAAATAGATGGCACATCAAGCCAACGTATTTTTAATTTCCAAAATTCTTTTTTCTGCAATTCGGACAAAGGCATCACCATCCTCGATTCCGCCAATCAAGGAATCAAACCTCCCAATATATTTAAAAGATCGGGTAGTGTCGTATATGGTCAAGCTCCGCCGCTATCCTTCATTCAGATATACAGTCACGAAAGCAGGTGTCCTCAATCCCCCTGCCAAGGGAAGGAGTTCCTTGGATCTACTTATGCAGATGCTAATGGATATTGGAAGTATGATTTTAACGGTATGATGTCCGGGCCCAAAACACTTACCACCACAACTCTTCAATCCGGAACCTCTGAGTTTTCCAACTGCTTTGAGGTATCCTCCATAGTACAGATGACATTATCCAAAGCCGGAAGTGAATGCGGTACGGTCACATTGAAATGCATATTAAATCCGTTCCCTGCCGGCGTACAGTATATGTGGTCCGGACCAAATGGATTTAATTCATCCCAACCGGAGGTCGATGCCCAATCCGAAGGATGGTATCATCTCGAAGTGGTCTATCCTAATTGGAACTATACCTTAAAAGATTCGATATTTATAATTCCTAAAGCATCTTCAACACATACCATCCACTTGACACTTTGTTCCGGTAAGTCTTTTTCCATAGAAGGTCATCTATTTAATGAGAACAACCCACAAGGTCAGTTTATTTCACAATATAAAAACGATGCAGGATGCGACTCCATTATTGTTGTAAATCTCCAATTTAACCCACCCCTCGAGATTATGATAAATCCTACTTTGTGTCCATCCGAGACCTATACGGTAGGCGACTCCACATTCTCTTATACCCATCCGGAAGGCACTGTTGTATTGAAAGCTTTCAATCCGGATGAGTGTGATACGATCGTACGGGTAAAGATAGATTACATAATGACTCATGCTTTTATAATAGATACTACGGTATGTAAAGGGGAGGTGTTTTCAATATATGGTCAAACTCTTACTGAATCTAATCCGGATCAGTTGATTAATTTGAACATCGTTGGACAGTCGGGTTGCGATTCGGTTATCATGGTGCACGTAGATTTTGTCTCCCCTAAATTAATTATTAATAATGTATTGGCTACATGTTCTGATACATTAAGTGGCAGCATAATTTTGAATATTGGTGCATCCCAATATCCACCTTATACCGTTATTCTTGACAAGACGCCCATTGGTTCATTTACAGAAGCAATAAAAGAGTTAAACGGCTTAGGGGGTGGAGTTCATGAAATCGTACTTTCGGATAATATGGGATGTATATCAGACTCGATACAGGTAAATGTCCCGGAACACCCAATAAACGAGGTGACAACACAAAACGAACTAAATCTTCCCATCGGCTTGTCTTATCAGATAATGCTTGCCACAACGCTAAGCAATCTGTCGATTACTTGGTCGCCAAATCAGTATTTGAGCTGTTCTGATTGCTTTGAACCGATAATTACACCATATTCTGATCAAACATATCAGTACCAAATAGTTGATGAAAATGGCTGTAATCTATTTGGGACAATTAAAGTACGCGTGTATGAGAAAAACCAACCAAAAATATTTGTGCCCAATGTTTTTTCACCAAATGGAGATGGCAACAACGACCTCTTGGAAGTAAGTCATTCAGATTTAATCTTACAAAGTATTCATATTTTCAATCGTTGGGGCGGTGTCGTTTATGCTTCTGACACAAATTTTAGCTGGGATGGAACAAGTCAAAATCAGCATGTCGATGTTGGCGCTTATGTCTATCTCGTTACATATAAACTACCGGGCGTGGAAGAAAATAAAACTTTAAAAGGTGTAGTATGCGTGATTAAATAAATCCGGTCAGTTCATTGAAAGGATAGTGCTGAACATTTAAACAAAAATTCCTATGACAGGTAAAATATTGGCTTCAACCCGAATTCCACTTAAAGGCAATAATATTGGCTTTAAGAAACATATCGCTAACTTTAAATAGTGCCCTAAGGAACAATTTGCATATTATTGATATTCAGCTTGTTGCAATTTAGTTAGATGTAATTCTGCAGTATAGGTTTTTAGAAACCGTCTAATGCTAATTATGAGGGACGTCACGATGTACGAATCGTTTCAATGGTTTCATTAAACCATTGATTACGATTCGTAAATCAATTCCGCATTGTCTTATGCGGAATGTGGGTTCAAGAGAAACAATACCAACACTTATCTTTGCCGAATCCGAATTCATTTTGAAGTCAACACTTTGTCTTTAAGAGGAATTGAGGTTGATCTCTTGTAATAATGAATGTAATTCATGTTTTATCACAAATATAGTTTTCCCCATTACTCTTAAAAAGGAACATAAGGATGGGGCGGCGAGCGCCACCCATCTTGCTACAAAGCAATCTAACCCACCACTTCTGCGTTTTTGCCAAGCATGTAGAAGTCGTCAATTTCGACTTCGGTGACATATTTTTTGTTTCCATCTTTGTCGGTATAATTGCGGTTGATGAGTTTGCCTTTGACCATGACTTCTTTACCTTTGGTGAGATATTTTTCGGCTTTTTCGGCTGACCTACCCCAGGCGATGAGGCTGTGCCAGGTGGCGTTTTTGACAATTTCGCCATTGTTGTTTTTGTAAAATTCATTGGTGACGAGGGTGAGTCTGGCCATCTTTCTACCCCCTTCAACCCGAATTCAGCAGTAAAGGTATTTAAAACCGTATAATGCTGATTATGAGGGTAATCCCGATGTACGAATCGTTTCAATGGTTTCTTTAAACCATTGATTACGAGTCGTAAATCGATTCCGCATTTGTCTAATGCCGAATTTGGGTTCAAATGTCTTGACTTCCGGCATGCGGCCCAGGTTGCCGATCAAACTAACTTGATTTCTAAATGCGTTCATAATAC
>CAKUWM010000120.1 GCA_934699305.1 uncultured Saprospiraceae bacterium
AGGAGTTGATTTTTTAATGAATTTATTTCTAACTCCATTTCTTGAATTTTTTCTATCAAGTGGAAGGCGACATCAATCCCTTCAAAGTTGACTCCCAAGTCATTGTGTAGATTTAATATTTGCTCTAATTTACTTAGTTGTAGCCCGTCCATGTATTCCTCATCATTTTCCTTATAAAATTGTATGAAGTCAAATTCATGAAGTTGTTCTACCATCTTTTCACTTATCTCATAATGGTGGCAGATGGTTTTTACCAAAATATAATTATTATCCATTAGTGTCTCAGATTTTTAAGTTGAGTAAATAATTCCTTTTCTTTATCATTGAGGTGAGTTGGATTTGTAATTTCAAATGTTATAATCAGATCGCCATATTGACCATCAGCTTTATATATGGGCATTCCTTTCCTTTAAGCCTTACTTTGGATCCATTTGTTGTTTCCGGCTTTATCTTAAGTTTTACCTGACCATCAATGGTTTTTACCAGGATTTCTCCTCCTAATAGTGCAGTATATAGGTCAAGATGGACACTATGATGTAGGTTGGCGCCCTCACGTCTGAAGTGGGTATTATTTTGTATTTCAAATCGGATATATAGGTCGCCGCTTGGTCCGCCATTATGCCCCGGTCCACCCTTTCCGGCTATTTTTATAACTTGACCATTCTCAAGTCCGGCAGGGATGGTTATTCTCAATTTCTGCTGATTGACGTCTATCACCTGTTGTTGAGATTTCAAGGTGTCTGTCAGGTTTAATTGTAACACTGCATTATAGTCTTGACCCTTAAATTTTCGAGCTGTTCTTCCTTGTGTGCCACCACCTCTTCCAAACATAGAGTGAAAAAAGTCAGAAAAATCATCTCCATTGCCAAAGCCTGAATTTTGAAAGTCTCCGAACCCTCCGAATCCACTGGTATCGGAGCCATAAGCACGAGATCCACCTTGTTGTTGCTTCATTTTTTCAATTTCTTCCGCATGCTTCCAATCTTTGCCATATTGGTCATACTTTTTGCGGTTTTCTTCATTGGCAAGGACTTCATTGGCCTCGTTTATTTCTTTGAATTTTTTCTCAGCATCTTTATCTCCTGTATTGAGATCCGGGTGATACTTGCGCGCCAGTTTGCGGTATGCTGATTTGATTTCTTTATTTGAGGCATTCTTATCAACGCCCAAAACCTTATAATAATCAATATATTCCATCAAATTGATATTTTTATTGGGTAAAGTTTAAAATAAAATTGTTTTTAGTTAATTCCTTTTTTCTTTTAATGTATATTGTTTTCTTTTGTTCATATATTTCCACATAAAGTATAGAAGTGTCAGAAATGAAAAAATGGATATCAAATATAACCCATTTAACTATAGTATTTTTAATAATAAATCCATTAATATAGGTTTTGTTGTAAAGACGATCAAAATAATTAAGCTTTTCAAAGATAATCTCTTAAAAGGATCTATCTGTTTAAGTTTCGTCCCATATACCATTAGACGCCGTTAAGATAATTGGTTTTTCTTCCGTAATAAGAATAGTGTGTTCATGTTGAGCCACATAACCACCTTGTGTCCCGACAAGCGACCATCCATCTTTTTCCGCTTTGACATGAGTGCTTTTAGTTGAAATAAACGTTTCTATTGCGACTACCATGTTTTTCTTGAATTTTCTGATATTCAGTATATCCTTGTAGTTGGCTATTTCGCGTGGATCTTCATGAAGACTTTTCCCTATGCCATGTCCATTGAGATTCTTTATTACTTTGAAGCCTTTTGCTTTTGCCTGAGATTCAATAAATCCACCCAAGTTCGATATTTTAAGGTCATGACGTATCAAGTCAATTGCGTCTTTTAATACACTTTTGGATGCATTTACCAGGTCAGTCAAATGAAAAATATCCTCTCCTAGAATAAAGGAACAGCCATTGTCAGACCAATAACCATCTAATTCGACCGATACGTCTATATTTACCAGATCTCCTGTCTTCAATACTTTATTGGATGATGGAATTCCATGAGCTGCAACCTCATTGACACTAATACAAGTAAATCCCGGAAACCTATAAGCTAATATTGGCGCAGATCGGGCTCCAAAGTTTTGGAGGATTTCTCCGCCATATTGATCTACTTCCCTTGTCGTCATTCCGGGTGTACAATAGTCTTTCATTAAGCGTAAGGTCTGCGCTGCTGCTTCACTCGCTCGCTTCATCCCGATAATTTCCTGATCTGTGCGGATAGTCATTTTAAAGTCATTACGGATAATTAATAGCTAATTTTTAATTTTGTTTGCGCTATCACAATACAATATATGTTTAAATATGAACTTTGGGATAGGAAATTGATAACATAAAAAAAACTTGGCAAATGATAACTTTATATGGCATACCGAATTGTAATACGGTAAAAAAATCTCGTACATGGCTTGAAAACCACGGAATAGAATACGCTTTTTACGACTACAAGAAGCTTGGAGTGGACGAGGAAAAATTGAAACAATGGTTGAAACAAATTTCTCTTGATCGACTTATGAACAGGCAAGGTCTAACATATAGGAAACTTTCAGATGAAGACAAGGCCCAAAGTAATATTGTGGATTATGCTATCGGGCTTATGTCAACTCAACCCTCAATAATAAAGCGACCTCTTATTGAGAATGAAAAGGGGGAAATTTTGACATTGGGGTTTGATGAAGTGGAGTACGGTGAAGTTTTTATTCGTAAAAAATAGTAGAGAAAAGATTCACCTCCAACTTAAAGTCCAAAGTTTTAAAACGATGATCAGAAAATAGAATACCGGAAGTAGTGGTATTTAAATTATTGGGTAATTGTTGAGGTGTATATCAGATTTTAATCCTATTTCAATGAAAATGATATTATTCAAGGCAAAGTATTTGTTTTTTTCAAAGAATTATTAGAAAAATTCCGGATGAAAAAGAAATAATAAAAGTATTTGAAACGACCCGAAATTATAAAATCTAATTTGGCAATATGTATAGAATGCCATATAAACACACGTTAACTAAAAGGAAAGCAGGCAAAGGAAAAAAGAAATAGAAGAGGATAAGAGGCAAACACGAGAAAAAAGTAAAATATTTTGTAAAAAAACTTGAAAAAATATTGCCACTATTAAAATGTTTTATACCTTTGCGCCACTTTAAGAAGAAAACAGAGAACATCCACATATAATTTAATTAGGATATGAATCAGAAAATTAGAATTAAACTTCGTTCTTATGACCACAATCTAGTGGACATTTCTACGGAGAAAATAGTTAAGACAGTCCGCTCAAGCGGTGCTGTTGTAACGGGTCCGATTCCGCTGCCTACCGAGAAAAAAATGTTTACCGTGTTGCGCTCGCCGCACGTGAATAAGAAATCTCGAGAGCAGTTTTCAATGCGTACCCACAAACGTTTGATTGAGATATATACTCCAACGCAGAAAACCGTAGATGCTCTTTCGAGATTGGAACTGCCAAGTGGTGTCGATATCCAGGTCAAGTTGACATAATAAGGATAAATTCATTTTTTAATAAAATAAAGCGGTAGCATTGAGGATTGGCATCCTTATGTACCTTATTAAATAATATTGTCGTGAACGGAATAATTGGAAAGAAATTAGGCATGACCAGTGTGTTTGACTCCAATGGCAACTATGTTGCTTGTACAGTCATAGAAGCTGGACCTTGTGTAGTTACACAGGTGAAAAATGTCGAAACGGATGGTTACAAGGCATTGCAGATAGCATTTGGTGACGTCAAAGCTTCAAGTGTTTCTAAGCAATTGACCGGCCACTTTGCTAAAGCAGGAATCGATCCTCTTAAGACTGTGGTTGAATTGCGTGATTCTGACTTAACTAAATCTTTGGGCGAGGTTATCGAAATTGCCGATGTGCTTACTGAAGGAGATAAAGTAGATGTTCTTGGATTGACTAAAGGAAAAGGTTTCCAAGGTGTTGTAAAGCGACACGGATTTAGCGGTGTAGGTCAGGCTACACACGGTCAACATAACCGATTAAGAGCTCCCGGTTCCGTAGGCGCATCCTCTTACCCTTCAAAAGTTTTCAAGGGTATGCGTATGGGTGGTCAGACCGGTAACACAAATGTGAAGATCAAAAACCTGAAGGTATTGAAAATATTTTCTGAACAGAATCTGGTACTCGTTAAAGGAGCAATACCCGGACATAAAGGTTCTGTCGTAATCATTGAAAGTCTTAAGAAATGAAACTGGATATATTAACTAAGACAGGAGAGTCAACAGGACGCTCATTTGAATTCTCAGCAGAGTTACTTGGTGAAGCACCAAGCGAACATGCTGTATATCTTGCTGTAAAAGCGTATTTGGCTAATCAACGACAAGGTACCCATAGTGCTAAAGAACGTAGTGAGCTTTCCGGTTCTACACGTAAACTGCATAAGCAAAAAGGTACAGGTGGTTCACGTAAAGGTAGCATTAAGTCAGGTGTTTTGCATGGTGGAGCACGTATTCATGGACCTCGCCCTCGTAACTATAGCCAAGACTTGAACCGTAAAGTGAAAAAAGTCGCTCGCCGCTCAGCATTAGTTGATAAATTGCTCAACAACAAAGTCATCATAGTAGAAGATTTTACCTTTGATGCACCAAAGACTAAAGAATTAGTAGGTATATTCAGCGCCTTGAAGGCCAATAGAAAACCTTTGCTCGTTACTAGTGAATTGAACAAAAATGTTTATTTGTCAGGTCGTAACTTGGAAAAAACAGACGTTACTTTCGCCGACGAATTGAATGTATATAATCTGTTGAAAGCTGATTCTGTCATTCTATTTGAAGGAGCAGTTGAAAAAATAGTAAAATCCATTGCTTAATCATAAATAAAGCATAATCATGATTCACAATATATTAGTTAGACCGATTATTACTGAAAAGGCCAATGACCTGTCTAATCTTGGAAAATATACCTTCGTTGTAGCTAAGAAAGCTAACAAAATCGAGATAGGTAAGGCCATTGAAAAAATGTATAACGTCAACGTTGCGTCAGTCAATACATTTGTTATGCCGGTAAAAGTGATTACCCGTAATGGACGATCAGGCCTAATGAGAGGTGTTAAATCTGCCTACAAAAAAGCAGTTGTTACACTTGCCCCTGGCGAAACAATAGATATATTCCAAGGAAATAACGAAGAATAAACCCTAATTTAAATTATTAAACGGTAGGCTACTATGGCACTTAAGAAATATAATCCGATTACACCAGGCACAAGATACAGAATAGGGAATGCTTATGCAGAAATTACTTCTGATACACCTGAGAAGTCGTTGACTACTGACCTCAAGAAATCAGGCGGTCGTAATCATGACGGTAAGATGACCATGCGTCAACGAGGTGGTGGACATAAGAGAAAGTATCGTGTCATCGATTTTAAAAGAAATAAAGATGGTGTGCCTGCTAAAGTGGCAACCATAGAGTATGATCCAAATAGAACAGCTTTTATCGCACTATTGAATTATGCTGACGGTGAAAAAAGATATATCATCGCTCCTAAAACATTGACTGTTGGTTCAACCGTCATCAGTGGAAAAGGAGTTGCAATAGAGCCGGGTAATGCAATGACATTGAAAGACGTGCCTCTGGGTGCTGAAATTCATGCAATAGAGATGCAGCCGGGCAAAGGTGCGGCTATGGCAAGAAGTGCCGGCTCTTATGCAGTGATGGTAGGAAAAGAAGAGAAATATGCCGTTATTAAGTTGCCTTCCGGTGAAATAAGAAGAATTTTACTGACATGCCGTGCAACAATCGGCATAGCATCCAATCAAGATCATAGCTTAACAGTACTTGGAAAAGCTGGTCGTAAAGTTTGGAAAGGTAGAAGACCACGTGTAAGAGGTGTTGCTATGAACCCGGTTGATCACCCGATGGGTGGTGGTGAAGGTAGAGCATCAGGTGGACACCCTATCTCTCGTACCGGAATCATGGCAAAAGGTCAAAAAACAAGAAATGTCAATAAGAAAAGCTCTGCTTTGATTATTTCAAGACGAAAATCTAAATAATAACCGAAATCTGAAATATTAGCATTATGGCTAGATCGTTAAAGAAAGGTCCTTATGTACACTACGCCCTGCTTGCAAAAATAGCAAAGGCCAAAGAATCAACCAAAAAGTCTGTGATCAAAACCTGGTCCCGTGCTTCAATGATTATACCTGATATGGTAGGAGAAACCATAGCTGTACATAATGGTAAAACTTTTGTTCCTGTGTTTGTAACAGAAAATATGGTGGGACACAAATTAGGAGAATTTTCTCCGACTCGTAACTTCAGAGGTCACGGAGGTAAAAAGAAATAATTGTTAAATAGAAAGTAGTCTTTTCTAAATCATAAAACAATGGAAGCACAAGCTAAATATCGAAATATCAAAGGATCAGAGCGAAAGATGCGCTTGGTCGTTGATATGGTTAGAGGAAAAAATGTGGGACAAGCTCTTGCAATCCTGAAACACACTCCTCGGTCAGCAGCGCATTATGTCCACAAGACATTATTATCAGCTATAGCTAACTGGGAACAAAAATCGGGTATAGAATCAGGCGTCGATAGCCATGGATTATATGTCAAGACAGCATTCGTCGATGGCGCAGGCATGTTGAAAAGATTTCAGCCGGCTCCACACGGTAGAGCTCATAGAATCAGAAAAAGATCCTGTCACTTAACTATCATTATTGATAGCAAAGTTGCAGTAGAAAATTAATACCATCATTTAATTATAAATAACCATTTTCATGGGTCAAAAGACAAGTCCAGTAGGTAATAGATTAGGAATCATCAGAGGATGGGATTCTAACTGGTTCGGTGGCAAAGATATGGCCGCTAAAGTAGTCGAAGATGAACACATCAGAAACTATATGAGAGCTCGTATACCAAAAGGTGGAATCGCTAAAATAGCAATCGAAAGAACGCTCAAAAGAATAACTGTGACGATTCATACTTCACGACCGGGCATTATTATCGGAAAAGGTGGACAAGAAGTTGATCGCATCCGCGAAGAATTGAAAAAATTGACCGGTAAAGACGTTCAGATTAATATCCACGAAATTCGCAAACCGGAATTGGATGCGGCAATCGTAGGTGAAACCATCGCTAAACAGATTGAATCCCGTATCAACTATCGTAGAGCTACTAAGATGGCAATCCAATCAACAATGAGAGCCGGAGCAGAAGGAATTAAAGTTAGATTGTCCGGAAGACTCAACGGTGCTGAAATGGCTCGTTCTGAGGAATATAAAGAAGGTCGTACCCCTTTGCATACTTTCCGCGCCGATATCGATTATTGTATCTCCGTAGCAGAAACAGTCTATGGTCTGATAGGTATCAAAGTATGGATTTGTAAAGGCGAAGTCTTTGGAAAAAGAGAAATAATGCCACTACAATCTGAAGAGAAAAAAGCAAATACTCAAGCAGGTGGCCGAAATGAAAGAGGTGGAAATAGAGGCGACAGACGAGGAGGTAATCGAAATTTTAAATCTAAAAGACAATAATTAAAATTATTTGATGTATCTTTGCACCTCTTTAGAGGAATTTACATACAAATAGCTTTTAATCAGCGAATTATAAAGAAAGACGTACCATGTTACAACCAAAAAGAACAAAATATAGAAAGCAACACAAGATGAACCCGAAAGGGGTTGCTCATAAAGGTAGTACGATATCTTTCGGGTCAGTAGCTTTGAAAGCCGTTACAGGTGGACGACTTACTGCACGCCAGATTGAATCTGCGAGGATTGCCATGACCCGTTATATGAAAAGGGAAGGTAAAGTGTGGATCAGAATTTTCCCTGATAAGCCCATCACTAAGAAACCTTTGGAGGTTCGTATGGGTAAAGGTAAAGGTCCGGTAGATCATTATGTTGCTGTAATTAAGCCTGGTAGGATCCTGTTCGAAATGGATGGCGTTCCGGAAACTGTTGCTACCGAAGCTTTCCGCCTGGCAGCACAAAAGTTGCCGGTATTGACTAAAACAATATTAAGAACTGATATTCGTATTGCATAATTCGAAACCATAACAAAATCATGGGAAATAAAGAATATAAGGAAATTCAAAGTTTGGCTGACGCTGATTTGACAGAAAAACTTGCTCAAACCCAAATGGATTTGACTAAGACTAGATTTGAT
>CAKUWM010000121.1 GCA_934699305.1 uncultured Saprospiraceae bacterium
AGCAAGGAGCAGAGCTCTGTAAATCTTCGTAGCAAAATGTATAGTAGGTCAGTGTGGGGCGTTAGCCCTGTAATCTTCTTTAGCTATAGTATTCAAACAAATATTTTTCATCGTAATCGATTTCATATTTCCGCAAAAGCAACAGGTATTCTTCTCTGAAAGTTTGTTTTTTATGGTGTATGGGTTGATTTAGCACATATTTTACAACTGCATCAATATGTGATTTGGAATAGGAGAATGCCCCGTAGCCATCCTGCCATTTAAACTTTCCGACTATATATTTTTTCTCGTTAAGCCATTTAGATGAACCAGATTTTACTTGCTCCATAAGTTTTGAGGGTGGCAAACTTGGATGCATTCCAACAAATAAATGAGTGTGATCGGGGTTACAATAGACAGCGTAGGCTTTACATTTATGGTTGGAAACAATGCCGCACATTACTTTCTCTAATTCTTCTCGGAATGACTCTTTGATGAGGTTTTCTCTGCCTTTAATACTAAAAACAAATTGAATGTATAATTGCGTATAAGTATTTGCCATGATTATTTTATGTCAGGGCTAACGCCCCTTTTTCTTTTCCTGTTATTCATTCTTCTGTTTCTTTAAACATTGCAAACCATTATCTTTTAGACTGCTTTGAAAATTTTAATTTCGTAATTGTGGTCCATAAAAATATCGAAAATATGAAAAAACAAACTTCCTATCCGGAATAGGTGCACAAGTTGATATTTTCATCAGATATGTAATAGATGCCCCAATCACAAGCGAAAACCATATCACGAATTTATTAAAAAATATCCATATACGTTTTGATTGAGGTGAATAAGTGTGTATGACAAATTTCCCTAATCATGCTGTTTTATGTAAAGATTGAATAAAGTGCCAATTATTTCTTAATTGAACAACGCCACTCTCTTTGAACACTCTACCCAACATCACTTCTTTCCATGATTCTTCTCGTGTCAAAAGCATACTCCCATCCACCATAACATAAACATGCTCTTGCTTTGACACATCCTTTAACTTCGATATTGACGGCTCGCATGACTTTTGGATTAATGGTCTAATCTTACTGCCATAATGCATGCAAAGACGTTGTATCTACATGGACGACACCTCCATATTATAGACCATTTGTATAGCCTCCGAGGCATCTTCATACACCACTGCTTGGCAAAGATACAGCATGAACTCTTTAGTCTTGCAACTTGTCTCAAAATTGCCCATACCCATTTATAAAGCATGCCGCTTAGATACTTCAACCTCCCCTCTTGTGGTTAGAATTTTTTTTCGTTCTTCCGTTGTTTCATGGAAAAATCCGATTGAGACGCTTGAATAATTTGTTTATCTAAAAATTGACCAACTTCAATTAGCATATTTTCATATTCTATTGAAGAGTCAATCCCCTATTCAACATCGAAAAATTCTTCCAACTTTCTTTCTACTGCTTTTAGGATGGATTCGATTTTTTCTCGCTTGTCCATCTTTATTTATTTTTGGTTTAAAATGCTTAAAGTTAATACTTTCGGGAAATATGTTATCCACCCTGTTAATCATTTGCTGGATTAATTTTTAATTGTAAATTTGCAACAGGATATAAGTATTAACTTTTAAACTTTTTTAGGACGAGTCATTGTTCGATGAAACGATAATACTGATTAGAAAGAAATTTTTGTTTGCTGTCCCATAAAAAGAAAAAATATGGAAAAACCCTGCGCAAAAGCAAGAGATTGGTATCCCAATCCTGCAACCATCGCTTCGCTGCCATCACATGATTTTATTGCAGATTCACTGATTGATATAAATGCATCAATTAAATATTGCATGCGGATACTGAAAAGCAATACGAGTAGTTAAATTCAACAAATTATTATAACATTAAAAATTAATCTTATGAAATTGCTTTTATCATTAGTTTGTTTTAGTGCATTGTTTACAGGAGCTATTATTGCTCAAACACAATACAATGCAACCACTTATCATCAGTTCAATACAAATTCTGGTTATATACGGATAGTTGCTCAAAATCCTTCATTTGGTCATTTTTACACTGACTTGCCCAATTATTTTTTTGATAAAGCTATATGCTCTGGTGGCAATAAGTTTTATTCCAACAATAGTAATTTAAACCTTGAAGCGGCAAGTGGATATTATGTACAAATTCAACCTCGAAGCTCGACTTATGGCTTAATTTTAAGAGAGTATAACAGTAAGTATAACAGTGGTAACTATGGAAATATTGAGGTTACTTCATCTGGTTTAGGACTAGGATATAACACTAGTGGAAATCTACTTACTATTGGAGGTAATGGTAATGTAAATGTATTAAATAGCTATACAAGTAGTACTATTGGTCTAAGTGATGGAACAGGTAATGTATTAGGTAAACCTAGATTAATTCTTCACCAAAGAAATGATATACCTCATGCATTCATATTTTTTAATCAGAACTTATATTTTAGGAGTGATGGAAGTTCGACAAATCCTTTAGTATTGCAATATGATGGTTCAGTTGGAATAGGATTTGAAACTGATTATAATTCTGATGCAAATCTTACAAATGGCTATAGGTTTGCTGTAAACGGAAATATGCACGTAAAATCTATTGATATTGGATATGTTAAACTGGTCTGATTTCGTGTTTAAATCTGATTATCAACTTCGCTCACTTAAAGAAGTTGAAACTTTTATCAATGAAAACGGTCATTTACCAGATATACCATCAGACGAAGAAGTCATTACAAATGGGGTAAATGTAGGTGAAATACAAAGTAAATTATTACAAAAAATTGAAGAACTAACTTTGTATCTTATAGAGATGGAAAAGAATAATGAGTTATTAAAAAATAAAGTTATCTCATTAGAGAAACTATTAAAATCTAATTAGATATGAAAAAATTGAAGATTTTATTTTTGGTCGTGCTTACTCCGCTTATTAATACTTGCTTGTTTGCTCAATATAATCAATTTTACATTGGTATGGGTGTATACGATTTTGATAATATATCAAATACTGGTTCAGTAGCACCAGGTACTGATCCTGCTGTTGGACTTGATTATCAATACCTAAAGGATTTATCCGACTATAATTTAATCTAATAATCCCGTATCATCACTTAATGAAAAATCCTACCAAATGGGTTAGTAGTAATCCTTCAATAGGTTTTTTAGACAGAGCAAATAATCTCGGTCTTAAAGTGATATTAAATTGTCCAGAAATTAGTGTGTGGAGGGGCGATGATAATCCTACATTCCATCAAACGAATTGTGCAAATGCCTTAAATTATTATGGGACTCATCCTGCTGTATTAGGTTGGCACATAGTTGATGAGCCATCGGAAAATCTACACTTTAGTACAACAAAACAATTTGCTGATGCAATTGCTGCTTATAATAACTCTAAACTAAGATTTTCTAATTTGTATCCAAACTACGCTACTAAAAATCAGTTGCAAGTTAATGATAATTATACTGGTCCAGTTTGTACAATTTCTGAATATGAAGATTACATAGATAATTTTATGTCTCAAACCAATGCCAACTTCTTATCTGTTGATCATTATCCAATGTCTGGAACATCCTTATACTTCTATAATTTAGATGTTGTCGCAAAAAAAGCCATTGAGCATAATGTGCCATATTTCGTGATGTTTACGCCTCGAATGACAACATCTGTTGGTAAAAATGAAAGCGAGTTTAATTATGTAATATTTGCAAACTTAGTATATGGGACAAAAGGCATCTTTTATTGGGCCAGAGAGGCACAATCTGGTTGTGGTAATGGTTATAGCTCTAATTGTTCATCAAGTACTTGGATTGGATCTAATTTTTGGGATAACCTTGTAACTACCGGTACTAAAGAATATCTAAAAGGGTTACATAAAAAATTACTTTCTGCTGGTGATATCTTATTCTCATTGCGATTTAGAAGCGTATATCATGTAACTGAAAATACAGGTCTTAATGAAGGTCAAGTTGAGCAGTTGCCTTCTACATCACAATGGTCTAGTTTTGCAAATGATACTTTTGCAAAAGATATTTTTAATACAAACAATCCACTTCAAGCACAAAGTGGTTCAAAAACAGACAATATTGTCATATCATTCTTAACAGATGATCTGAATAATATATATTTTTGGATTTATAATAAAAGTACTTCTGACGATGAATATATTCAGATGAATTTCAAAGAAAACACTGCCTTAATTAACATTTTAGACAACAAATTATATCAGGAAGCTCAAAGTAGAGTAGTATTTCTAGAACCAGGTGAAGCCAAACTGTTTAAAACAAATAAAGATTTCCAAAGTAGTGTTTCCATTTGTAATATAAATTACTATTCGGGTAATTATTCAGATATTTGGGCAGAAAATATTAATGTAGGAGGAATATCATGCAATGTAAAATATTACAATGGCTCGAGAATTAATTATTATGCTAGTCAAATTTCTCTAAAAAATGGAGTAAAAATATATGAAGGAAGTAGGGTTTCTTTCAATGGAGCAGTTATGAGTTATGGTACATTAATAAGTTCTGATATGAGTGATAATACTACAAGTCTCCACAATATCGAAACTGAAAACAAGATTAGTGTTTATCCGAATCCAAACCAAGGTCAAATTACAATCTCAGCAACAAATGGAGATTGCATTATGTCGTCTTTAATTGTTTTTAACCTTACAGGTTTTAAGGTGATGGAAATAAATAATTTGAATAAAAGAATTATTGATACCGAGTTAAACCTGAAAACTGGCATATATTTTATAAAAATAATTAGCAATAAAGGTTTTCAGATTGAAAAAATAATTGTAGAATAAATTAAAATAGGCTACATTTCTTATTTTCAGCCTATTTCAACGCTTAAATATTAATTATATGCGTAAAATATTTTTATCAACTATAAGAAAAGTAGGATTAATCAAATTTGCTGACAAAATCAAATATTATATTCTTTTAATAAGGACATCTAAACTTAGGCATGATTTTAAAAGTAAATACCCAGATGTCATTCTGCCACCTCCTTATTTTTTGTACGAAACATTTAATTTAAATTATTTCAGTTTTTATGAAGGAAGTATTGAAACGGCAAAATGGTTAATTAGCTATTTTGAAAAATATAAAAAACTCGAAAAACTCAATATATTAGATTGGGGTTGTGGTCCAGGTCGGGTTATAAGACATCTTCCTTCATATATCAATGATTCTTGCAATTATTATGGTACTGATTACAATAAAAAATACATAAAGTGGTGCAGTAGGAATTTAACCAATATAAATTTTTCTTTAAACAAATTACAGCCTCCTTTAGATTGTCAATCAGATTTTTTTGATGTAATATATGGTATATCAATATTTACACATCTTTCGGAGAAAATGCATTATGCATGGTTTGAAGATCTGATGCGTGTTTTAAAACCGGGAGGAGTTCTTTTTTTAACCTTACATGGGGATGCTTTTATTGAGAAATTAACTGATTCTGAAAAGGAGTTGTTTCGAAATGGAAAATTAGTAGTTAAAGGCAACACAAAAGAGGGGCATCGGACATTTGGTGCTTTTCAGCCGGAATCTTTTGTAAAAGAATTAATTGGTAAGAATACTGTTTTAGAGCATGTTGCTGGAAAGGTTATTGAAGGAAAACCGCAACAAGATGTTTGGATAATACAAAAAACAAAACAATAATTTCCCAGAGTTTTAATAAAGTATGGAGTATAGAGTTGATATAAATGCCGATTCACTATTTAGGAACGAATTATACTGCAAGGTCCTTATTTAATAAATGAACAGAAACAAATTGCTAAAATCTTCGATTTTTATTTTGGGTGTCCCAGTGCGGAAGTCAGGTGCAACGCATAAATATTAAATCTTCTATTTGCGTCTGAATATGGGATATAAATGTAGAACATATCTAATACTTCAATCAGGCATGGAGTATTAGAGCGAATTGGAAGCAAGGCCTAAGCCTCTGATTCCGGCATTTTCTGGACGCCTACTGGTTCCGATTTCTCATGTTCTTGAAAAAATCTCTTATAGAAAACCAACAATATTCCTACTCCTACACTGATGGACGCATCGGCGATATTAAAGACCGGTCTAAAAAACTCGAAGTGCTCTCCGCCCCAGATAGGAAACCAATCCGGCAAATAGGTGTCTATCAATGGAAAATAAAACATATCCACGACTTTACCGTGTAAAAAGCTGGAATAGCCACCGTCGGGAGGAAACATGGTCGCTATTTCTCCATGGTATTTAGATTCCGAAAATATCATTCCGTAAAATGCACTATCTATGATATTGCCTACAGCGCCGGCAAAGATGAGCGCAAATGAAAGCAGGAGACCGAAATGCGCTTGTTGATTGATTAGTCGAATGATATATTTCCACAATAATATTACGGCAACGATTCGAAATAAACTGAGTAATAATTTACCATATTCACCGCCGAGGCTCAATCCAAAAGCCATACCATTATTTTCAACGAAATTAAAATAAGCCCAACTTGCACCGAATAAAGGCATGTCTTCACCGTAATGAAAATGTGTTTTGATATATATTTTCAGTGCTTGGTCGATTAACAAGACACCCAATATGATGAATATTATTTTTAGCTTAGTATTCACAGAAATTATTGATATTTAATGTGCAAAAATATAAATTCATGGGATATTGATTAGCTTTCTATTGATTTCGATGCATATTTATTAAGAGATTACACCTGAGCCTATTAATTCATCTCCATCATACCATGCAGCAAATTGTCCGGGAGTAATTCCTTTTTGTAAAGATTCAAATAATATATACAAGCCATCTTCTTTTCTTTGAAGGATAGCTTTTTGCAGGGGTTGACGATATCTGATTCTCACATCCAATGGTCGTGATTCACCCACTTCCAATTGATACGTTTCATTGATGTAATGGATTTCTGCCGGCTTGATTTTTAATGCATATCTATTTAGCCCCGGATGATCTTCCAATTGCCCGGTGAAAACAATGTTATTTTTAGTATCTATTTGTAATACGAAAGAAGGATGAGGCCTGCCTCCTATATGTAATCCTTTTCTTTGCCCTACCGTATAATAATGTGCACCTCTATGCTCACCTACTTTTTTGCCTTCTGATCTGTCAAAAGTAAAAGGTTGTGCCAATACCTCGATATTCTCAAGGGTGGCGGAAATATTATGGTAGGCTTGAAGTTTCGGTACATCAGGAGGTATTTCTATTATGTCGCCCTTTAATGAGGCAAGTTGTTGTTGTAGGAAAGTCGGCAAGTCCACTTTGCCAATGAAGCACAAGCCCTGAGAATCCTTCTTCTCGGCTGTTATTAAGCCCGCCTTACGGGCGATGTCTCTGACTTCTGACTTAATCAGATTGCCTATCGGAAAAAGCGCTTTAGATAGCTGTTCCTGACTCAATTGACATAAAAAATAGGATTGATCTTTGTTGGGGTCAACTCCTGCCAAAAGGTGTGATCGGCCACTATCATCGGTGACTTTGCGGCAATAGTGCCCAGTCGCTACATAATCAGCATCCAGCTTCATAGCTGCATTGAGAAATACATCAAACTTTATTTCTCTATTGCATAGAACATCCGGATTGGGTGTCCGCCCTTGTTCATACTCCGAAAACATATAATCGACGATTCTCTCCTTGTATTCCTTACTCAAATCAATGACGTGATAAGGTATGCCCAGTCTGTCCGCGATCAACAACGCATCATTGGAGTCCTCAACCCAGCTACATTCATTGGACTTGACCACATCATTATTATGCCAGTTGCGCATAAACATACCGATGACATCATAGCCCTGCTCTTTGAGCAAGAAGGCGGCTACACTCGAATCAACGCCTCCTGATAGACCTACTACAACACGTTTCATACGGTAAATATAATTGATATTTAAGGTTTTGTGTGAATATTCAACCAACTAAATGCTTGAATGTTTTTCTGTACAACCATTCTGCTTACATCATCTGAATTCGATTTTTAACACGAACCACCGGATTTAGTTCAGATTGATATAGGATGAACCTGAAACAAGTTGGTAAATCTTAGAAAAAGGAAATGCATTGAGAATAAGAATGTATCCAGATACGAGAAAGTCCCATATATGGTAG
>CAKUWM010000122.1 GCA_934699305.1 uncultured Saprospiraceae bacterium
CTTCAAGGACGAGGCCAAAATATTGCTTTCTTTTTTGGAAGATCCGGACTTGGATTCTGATGATTTTGATGATGAAGAAATCGTATGGAAATTGCACATGGACTACCATATCGGCGTAATTGTAAAATCAAAAAGCCATAAAAAGGTAACTGATTTATTGGATAAATATGCAAATATTATTAAACACAAATTTCACGCAAGTGCTCCGATAAAAAAATCAGTGAAAAAACATAGTTAATGCCTTTTGAATTTGATTTACTGCCTTTTGCAAGACAATTAGACTTTAAATACATTAATGGCCAACAGCGATTGCTTGATTTGACTCGTAAGACATATTTAAAGGTAACTCCGGAAGAAATTGTTCGTCAAAGTTTAATATTAAAACTGGCAAATGACTTCTCTTTTCCCATTTCCAGAATGAAATCTGAATATGAAATTATCAACAATAAATTGGTTAAAAGAATCGATTTGCTTATTTATACTCGCTTGGGAATGCCGTTAATGATAATTGAAACAAAAGCTCCTACTGTCAAACTGAATCAAAAAGCAATTGATCAAGTTGTATTTTATAATAATGTTATTTTTGCGCCTTGGTTGATGGTTGCCAATGGATCTGAAGCATTATTAGCTTCCATCAACTTTGAAACAGGCCAAACAACAGAGATGTTAGAATTTCCAATCAATTTGAATAAAGTATAAATGCTTGAATTCCATAAAGATATAGATAGATATTTTCATATCCAATATCTTACAGCAAAAGATCATATTATTCCGTATTTATCTGAATATATTAATTTTGATAAGCCATTGCGCATACTTGAAGTTGGTTGTGGTGAAGCCGGTGTGTTAAAGGCTTTCTTGGAAAAAGGTCATTCCTGCACCGGTATAGAATTGGAGGTAAAACGAATAGAATCGGCCAAATTGCTTTTTAGTGAGGTTGAGAAAGGGGATGAAATAACCTTTATTGTACGAAATATTTACGATATAGATCCTATAAAAGACAAGATTGAAACTTTCGATCTAATTATACTAAAAGATGTAATCGAACATATACCCAATCAAGAAAAGATTATTCCTGAATTAAAGAAGCTGAGTAAACCCAATGGCTATCTTTTCTTTGCCTTTCCACCTTGGTATATGCCCTTCGGTGGGCATCAACAAATTATGAAAAATAAATTTTTATCGAAATTTCCATGGATTCATCTATTACCAACCTTTTTATACAGAATCATCTTGAAATTTGCAAGAGAACAAGCGACAACTATAACGGAATTATTAGAATTAAAAGAAACTGGAATTAGTATAGAAAGATTTGAACGAATCGCTTCAAAACATTATTCTATTCTAAATAATACGCATTGGCTAATCAACCCCATCTATCAATATAAATTTGGACTTAAAGTTAGAAAAGTAATTACTCTTTTAAAATCGTTACCCTTCATAAAGAACTTTTATACAACAGCAACCTATTTTGTACTTAAAAATGATAAGTAAACTAAAAGTTAATTGTTAATGTTGTACCTTTATATAAATTTAATAGAAAGATAAAATGGCTATTATAATTACGGATGACTGTATCAATTGTGGTGCTTGTGAACCGGAATGTCCCAATAATGCAATCTATGAGGGAGGTGTTGAATGGAGGATGAAAGATGGAACAACGGTAGTTGGTGAATATACCATAGAAGATGGCAGTAAAATTAAATATGACCAATTGATGCCGCCTGTTTCAGACGATTATTATTATATAGTTCCCGATAAGTGTACTGAATGCGTTGGTTTTCATGAAGAACCGCAATGCGCTGCTGTCTGTCCGGTAGATTGTTGTATCCCTGACCCCGATCGACGTGAATCTAATGAAATACTATTAGAACGAAAATCAAGACTTCATGGCTAATTAACAAAATTATTAGCTTTTACTATTACTTTTTACGATTTCAATTACTTATCACATTTTTAACGAATTATTCTTTTATAACTAATTATACATTATTAAAATATTTAATACAATTCGCTTTAATCCCTTATTTCGCATTAGACAAAGCGGAATCAATTTAAGAATCGTAATCTATGCTTTATAAAACCATTGTAACGATTCGCACTCCACAGTATTTTACTCAAAATCAATACTATAGGCGTTTCAAAACTATTACTACTAGATTAGTTTTTATAGTGAAATGAAAATTAAACTGCCATTTGAACAAAAAAAAATCCGATATCTAAAGACATCGGATTTTTCTTTTGAACCTTGATAACTTATTATTTGATCAAAGTAATATTCCCTTTGGATTTAAATTTCTGACCATCTATACATTCTACATCTAAATAATAGCCATATACATCTGGATCCAATTCTTTCCCGTTATACTTGCCGTCCCACTTGAAATTCAAATCAGTAGAAGAGAAAACTTCTTGTCCAAATCTATTATAGACAACAAACTTATTAATTTTATCCACTATTCCATCATTGAACAATTGCAAAAATTCATTTCTGGCATCACCTTTACCATTAGGTGAAAAGGCTGTCGGTAAAAATACATGATTACCATCACACAATGTTTGTCTAACATATAAATCCACACTTGCACTCTTAGAACAATTATCTTTGGTCGTAACGGTTACCGTAAATACCTTATTACCTTCAGGACCAGGAGTATAAATAGGATTTTGAGCATTTGGATTATTCAATCCTTCAGCAGGTGACCAAACATATGATAGACCGGATGGTTCAGCAAATAATTGAACCGTTTCTGAGTTATAAATTGTATCTAACGCAATGCTAGCTGAAACTGTTCCACCATAAGTACCAACAGTTAAATTTGTACTACCACTTATTACACATCCTGAAGCAAATGTAGCGGTTACTGTATAAACCTCATTGGTTTTTCCCACAACGGTTATCGCTGCAGTTCCTTGACCTGAAATTAACCTATCATCGTCTGGAGACCACACAATAGATGATGGTGCTCCACCAAATATCTTGGTTGATATTGTAGTTTGTTCATCTTCACAAACAAATTTAGAATCTGTATCCATCGTTAAATTTGCCAAATCAACTGCTACTCTACCAGTAACATTACAATCACTAAATGTCGGATCGCTAACCAATACCGTAAATACTGTGTATTGATCAACAATAGCTTGAGGGTTAGGAACAGTATTAGATCCTAAAATTTTATCTGCAGGTTGCCAGACATAAGCATAGTTAGGATTTCCATTTGGATTTAAAGATACAGTATCTGTCCCACATAAATAAATTGAATCATTTACAGCTTCAATGTCAATGAAATTAACTTTAACCAATTGTGAATCAATCTTTTCACACCCGCTTGTATTTTGTATCTTAACCCAGTAAGATCCTGATTGTGCATAAGTATAAGTTGGATTAACGTCAGTTGATGTCCCTATACCATCTCCAAAATTCCATAAATATGAATCTTGAGCCGGAGTTGTTAAGTTAGCAAAAATTACTGTCAAGCTACCGCATTCAATTGTATAAGTAAAATCCAATTTAGGTTCTTCTTTTATTTTAACAGTAACAGTATCTTTTAACACACATCCTGACTCCGGATCAAGGATATCAACCAAGTATGTAATGTCGTTATCTGGCGTTGATACAGGGTTTGGTACATCAGGTCCCGGACTTAAATATGTTGCAGGAGACCAAGTATATTGATAACTTGTATTGCCATTAGGATTTAGTTCGACACTTTCTCCTTTACATAACTCATGGTAATTTTCAATAATTTCATCTCCGAGAAGATGCGTTGTTATACTCTTTTGAATAGTATCACTACAGCCATTGACATGGTATGCTATTAAAGTAACGGTATAGACCCCTTCTACATTAACTGTAAACTGCGGTGCAGCAAGTGTACTTGTATTAACTACATTCCCGTCTTTTGTCAATGTCCAAGCAAAGTTAGTTCCATTGGTTGACAAATTGGTTGTTTTGATAGTGATACTATTGCCACAATCAGGAACAGAAAGTGAAAAATCAGCTACAATATTTGTGGGACTAATCGTAATATCCTTAATCATTGTATCAATACAAGCCGGCCCTTCTGAAGCAATCAACTGTACCTTGTACGTTCCATAAGCAGGATATGAAATGGTCGGTTCAAATTCAGTCGAAGTGGTCATAATGCTACCACTTCCATCATAAAACGTCCATTTATATTCAGTTGTACTCTGAGAACAGTTCTCAAATGTAACAGTCGTTGTATTACACAATGTATCCGGAAGATTGAAGCATGCAGAAGTAGGATTAGAACAATCTCTTACATTATATTGGAAATCTCTTCTAATTCTGGACAATAGAACTCCATCTCTAAATTCTTCTACACATACTCCTACAAGGAATTGACCAATAACGGTAGGTGTACCTTGAATTATACCAGTATTTAAATCAATCCTAAGTGGATCTGGTCCTCCTAATAAATTCTGTAAATTGTATCCGGGAGCCCAGATAACTGTATCAAATGGCGGAGGTGGAGGTGGAAATACTCTACCTTCAGCAGTATCTCCGGACATATATGGATTACAAAGTCGATAAATAATTTGATCACCATCATCATCAATGGCACTGTGATCATAATTCAATGCTTTATTAGCACAAATATAAATAGGTGGCCAATCTTCATACCTTGGAGAACTATTACATTCATTCAATGCCTTATCACTTATTTCGATTGAAAAGACAGCACCCGTATTGAGTGGAACTTCAATATTCTGCAATGTCTCATTTCGACAACAACGTTGATAAACAACAGTATAGCCCCCTTGCAACTTAGGCAAAGTTACTACTTTCCTATAGACTGCCCGGTGCACACATATATCTTGACCTATGATATTACATTCTGAAGTCAGCTGTTGATCCAAGGTGTCGGTTGCATCATAAGGTACATTTACAACACCTTGTGGACCTAAAGATAAAATGGGTAACTTGGTAGCCGTACTATAGAATCCCAACCATGCAGGATCATCAAATCCTACTTTTGGATCGCCGTAATAACAATCCCGATAAACGGTTAATATTATTTCATATTTGTTATTACCTAAACACCTATAGGTTATTTCTCCACCAACAATATGTGTTGCTTTGGCTTGAAATGACCCAATTACAAAAAGCATTAAAGTCAAAATAGTCTTAAACGCATTTGGTAGTTGTTTGGAAAATATTTTATTTTTTATATTCATTTTAAAAATATTGTACATGGATTATACTTTAAATGATTTAAGTAAATGGGTTTATTTCTTCCTATTCAAATCTACAATTTCAACTCTTCTTTCTTTTGATGCCGAAACACTATAAACTGAATTTCTCAAATCGCTATAACTTGAAACAACGTCAGCCGGAGATTTAGTCTCACCAAATGAAACCTCTGTAACTTTTAGTTTGCCATTTTTCAAGTATGGTGCAATCGATCCTTTTGACGCTGTTTTTAAGTAATTAACTACTGAGCTTACACGTCTCATACCTAAATTCTTGTTATATGCCGATGATGCAAGAGGTGAAGTAAATCCTTGAATTACGATTTGCACTTGTTCGCCTCTACTCAAAACCTCTTCCAATGCTTCAGTAAATGCAACTAAATCATCATTTCCTTTCTTAACCCGATTGTCAAAGAAATTATTCATGATTTTTTCTGCTTGAGTTCTTTCATCACCTGTAAGTGGTTGGATATACTTGTCTCGATACAACCATTTCTTGTTGTAATACATATTAAATGTCTCAGGGAAGGTCTTGGTAGTCGTTATGGCTCTTGATCTTCTTCCCGGTTCATCGTTGTCAAAGAACAGTTCTATAGGCAGATAATCTTCTAAGTTTCCTTTACCCAAGAATAATTTCTTTTCAATTTTATTTACATTATCAGGAAGGTCAGCAGTATTGATATAAACCGTATCCGGCGCATAACCTTTTTTCGTGCCAATGATCATATACTTTTTACCTCTTTCAATAGCAAAAGAATGCATATTGGTATTTTCAGTCAGCTGAATCACTTGTTCTTTATTCGGATCAGACATATCTACTATCCTAATTGTCGTTCCATTCAGTGGCAGATTATTTTTCTTAGCAAAAGTCAAAACATCTAATTCTAAATCTTTAGATTTCAGATAAAACAGTTTTACTATATCAGAATTATCCTTTAAGTCTTTAGTGCTAAAATAAACAGTATCAGGATAATATCCCGGTTTACTTGCAACAGCCATATATTCGTATCCCGGATCTAAACCAAATAAATAGGAAGAACGAGTATCAATCTGCTGACTTGCAATTTCATTGCCCTCTTTTTTATACAATGCTACCTTAGCTCCTGGAAGTGAATCCCTTGTGTTTGCATCAAATACATAAGCTAATAGATTAACCTTTAAAACTTCTACTTTATAAATATCATTACAGCAAGCCTCTTCTGATGGATCCAGATACATAGAGCCCGTTCTGTTAGATGCAAAGTAACCTGTTTTACCGCTCTGATTCAATACAAAATAAAGGTCATTATAACTACTATTCAAAGGTGCTGGCTCAGGCACAGGTTGAACCCATTTACCATTATCAACTGTAGTTTTATATATATCGTATCCGCCAAATCCTTTCTGTCCGAATGATGAAAAATATAATTCTTGTGATCCTTGATGGAAAAATGGTGTAACTTCAGATTCAGATGTATTGATATCTTTCAAATTAACAGGCGTACCAAATGTATTTCCGTTTACTTCGACCATCCAAATGTCATCTTTACCTTCACCACCCGGTCTATCAGAAACGAAAAATAATACTTCCTTTCCCAAGCTGTTAACAAAGCCGACAGACGGTTGAGTTGTTGTAAAACCTGCCATATTCACAGGTTCAGGAATTCTAACCGGTGGACCAAAGGTACCATCTGTTTTAACTTCTCGATAGAATAGTTCACAACGTATTTCAGAGAAATTTAGATTTGAACAATTTGAATAATATACTCTATTTCCGCTTGGAGAATAAGTCATATTCACATTATGCCTGGTATCTTGGTTAAATTCATTTGAAAGAACATCATTTTTTGATGCATCTTTCATTAACGTTTTACCGACAAGCCATTTATTAGAAGGATTTGTAAATCTGTTTGATGCATAAAAGAAAGAATCATTTTTCTCAAAAGGTGCGAAATCATTGTAGGGCGAATTGATATCGCTGCCTAATTGTTCTATCTTGTAAAATTGAACTGAATCTTTGACGTTTTTCATAGCCCAATCCAATGACGTAAGCCTTTGTCTAGCTATAGCCACATTTGGATTGTCTGTCCCATCATTACTAGACAAAAACAAATTAAAGTTGTCCTGTGCTTCAGAATATTTACCTTGTATTGTTTGTACTTCCGCTAAATGAAACAAAGCGTCTTTATACTTCGGATCATTCTTTTTATCAGACAATTGTAATAAAGCATAATATTGCTCTGCTTTGGTGTATGCGTGAAATTTTCTGGCAGCTTCAGCAATATTAAATAATATGTCTGCATCGCCAGGGTCAAATTCTGAGGCAATTTGATAATTAACCATGGCGCTCTTAAAGTCTTTCGACATCAAGTTTTTCTCAGCTGCCTTTAAATATTGTTTTTTTGTTTGAGCGTTCATGTTGCCTATGGCTAACAAACACACAATTAATACGATTATATGTTTCATTATATTTCTCTTAAGGATTTCTTAATATACCGGGCAAGACCGATAATCTTTCAATGGTTTAACTTCGGTTATAATATATTGAACAGACACTTCAAGACCACCGCGTTTTTCAGTTGCTATTTGAAATGGTGAGTTATTTATATCATAACTAGCACCTACTCTAAACTGATTTACATGCACTTCTAAAGTTGGTACCCATGCATCATCAGTACGATAATTGACTCCACCAACTACTGCAAATTCCTTACCTCTCCTCGTGCTTAAATAGACTTTCAACCCAGCTCCCAGCAATGTTTCATCATAAGAATCAGACTTTCTGTACGCTGCATTTAATATTAAGTCAAACGGTTGAGCAATATATAAAGATCCCAGACCATAAAGTGACATTGTAATAGGAAGTTTAGAGTCACTTCCATCGTAGAATTGAATC
>CAKUWM010000123.1 GCA_934699305.1 uncultured Saprospiraceae bacterium
ACACTCATTGCCCTACGTGAAATATATGCTCGTAAAAACCAATTGGATAAAGCTGAAGAGTACAAAAAGAAAATGGAGGCGTTGAAATAAACGGTTCTTTTCGGAGTGTTTGCCTCCTTTTATATTAAGAAAAATAAAGGGGACATTGATTATATTCAATGTCCCCTTTTTTATTTATTGAAATTGGGATTACGCATACTCTGCATTTGAAAATGTTGATTCAACCCACATTCCGCATATAACAGTGCGGATTCGATATACTACGCCTAAATCCGGGTAAAATCAGCACTGTGCGGTTTTCAAAACCTATACTGTTATAAAAGACATTTTTATGCGAATCAATGTGGTAGAAAGTATTCTATTACATTAGAATATGATATTTTATATCGAAAAGTATTTCTACTATCGATACACTATTCAATCAATTAATAACACCTGACGATAATTATTGTAACTTAAAGTCATACGTTATCGTACCGCATTGTTGTGATACATCAGAAGGGGTAAATTTAAATTTACGAGCATTAGCTTTGGCAATATTTATTAAGGTTGCGTCTTGTGAGGTGGAACCTCTTTGGGTAAAGTCAGCACTGATCACATTACCGTCACTATTTACACAGACTTTTATGATAACTCTTCCTTCTTTTTGACTATTATCGGTTATCTTAGGTTCTGAAACCAATCCTCTATTGCCGAGTCCGCCACCTATTCGTCCTTTGCCGGTGTGGATACCTTCTAAGTTTTTAGCATTGGGGTCTCCATTGGGATCTCCTTGATTGCCGGCAGTGCCTGTATTGCCTCGTCCGGTACCACTTCCTTTTAAGAGGCCACCATATTTACCTTTAGAAGCTGCGTATTGCGCTTCACGAGCCTTTCGTTCTGCTTCTGCTTTACGATTGGCCTCTGCCAGGACCTCGGCATTACGCCTTTGTTCTGCCTCTATTTGTTCCTGTTCAGCCTTTTTCCTCCTTGCTTCGCTTGCGGCCATAGCTTCCACTGCTTCACTATTGTCATTTGTTAAGGATGGCTCGTTAGTTGAAGATGTAGTGGAAGGTGAAGTAGTTGCAGGAGGCGGTGAAGAGGCTGCCGGTGCTGATGAATGGTTTGAAGGAGGCAAGCCTCCGGGTTCATTATTGCCCGGTGTAGGCTCATCATTTCCTTGTCCTTCATCCGGAAATCCCAACGCAACTTCCATACCCGGTTGTTCTTCTTCCCAAATAGGAGCTTTAAAAGTTGCCAATGGAGAAATACCAATTAAAATTAATAGGCTATGGATAAATAGACTGGAGCTAAATCCTTTCGTACTATTAACTACTTCCCTTTTTTCTTGTTTTGAAGGCATAATATAAGTTTAAAATAATATAACGTTACAAAGAAAAATTTCTTATTATTGGGTTTCAAAAACAAAGATACATATTATTTTATTTTATAATTTGTAAATTTGGTATTTTCACAAAATATATATGAGAAGAATTAAAAATATTGGTGTTTTAGGATCTGGAGTAATGGGTTCCGGCATTGCTTGTCACTTTGCCAACGCAGGATTTGAAGTCATTATGCTTGATATGGCGAGTGAAGGAAACGACCGGAGTGCCATTGCACATGCGGCTTTGGAGAAAATGATTAAAACGAGTCCTGCTCCTCTTTATTCGAAAAAGTTCAGGAGTCGTATTACTACCGGAAATTTTGAAGATGATTTATCAAAGTTAAGTCAATGTGATTGGATAATAGAGGTTGTTAAAGAAGATTTAAATATCAAGCGTGCTCTTTTTGAAAAGGTGGAAAAGGTTAGAAAAGCCGGCACATTGATAACTTCCAATACCTCAGGTATTCCTATTCACATGATGGCAGAAGGTAGGAGTGAGGACTTTATTAAGCATTTTTGTGGGACGCATTTCTTTAATCCACCCAGATACTTGGCTTTACTGGAAATCATTCCGGGAAAAGATACCGACCGAGACGTAGTTACTTTTTTGATGAATTTTGGCAAGACTTATCTTGGTAAAAATACTGTTCTGGCAAAGGATACCCCAGCATTTATCGCCAATCGTATCGGGGTTTACTCTATGGGAAAAACTTTTCAATTGACCCGGGACTTAGGATTATCGATTCAGACAGCCGATAAATTAACAGGCGTTGCTATCGGAAGACCGAAGACCGGAACCTTCCGTTTGGGAGATTTGGTTGGATTGGATACGGCAATGTCCGTATTACAAGGAATACGGAACAATAACCCACATGATCAATTGATTCAAGAATCCGAAATTCCGGCATTTTTTCATCATTTGATAGAGAACAAATGGTTGGGAGATAAGACCGGAAGTGGTTTTTATAAAAAAACGGGTGAAAAGGATGCTAAGGGTAAACCTATTATTTTGGGATATAACCTGAATACCTTTGAATATGAAGCCGATCCCGGTCAGAATCTCGAAAGTCTGAATACTTCCAAGCAAATAGAAGATCCTATTAAACGTATTCAGGTTTTATTTAACCATCCTGATAATGGCGGTAAGCTTATCAGACAATCATTAAGCTACACCTTTTTATACGCAGCTCAAAGAATACCGGAAATAGCTGATCATTTGTATTCAATTGATGAGGCGATGAGAGCTGGCTTTGCCTGGGATTACGGGCCGTTTCAATATTGGGATATAGTCGGATTGGAAAAGGGAATAGAAGCCATTGAAGAAGGTGGATACAGCCTTCCTGATTGGATTTTAACCATGCGGGATAAAGGATTTACTTCATTTTATTCTACGGTCAATGGTCAGGTTTCATACTACGATATTCATTCAAATTCCTATATCCCTGTACCAGGATCAGCACAGATAGTTCAGTTTGGTTTGTTGCCAAAAGAAAAAATTGTTTATAAGAACGATGAGGTTAGGCTCTGGGATATAGGCGACGATGTTCTTTGTTTGGAATTTACATCCAAAATGAATGCCATTGGTGCAGGAATTTTACAAGGAGTTCAGGATGCCATAGGAATAGCGGAAGAAGGCTCCTGGCGTGGATTGGTGATAGGAAATAATAGTAAAAACTTTACGGTAGGTGCCAATTTGATGTTAATCGCAATGTTGGCTTATGAACAGGAATTTGATGAGCTCAATCGAGCTGTAGATCTTTTTCAGAAGACCACTATGAGGTGTCGATATAGTAAAATACCGGTGGTTGCGGCAACCCAAGGCTATGTCTTTGGCGGAGGATGTGAAATGATAATGCATTGTGATGCCACGGCAATTAGTGCAGAATCATATATTGGATTGGTAGAAGTCGGTGTCGGATTATTGCCGGGAGGTGGTGGAACAAAAGAATTTGCGGTAAGAACATCGGATTCATTCCGTGAAGGAGATGTTCAGATACCAACATTAATTGAGCGTTTTAAAACCATTGCTACTGCTTCTGTTGCAACTTCAGCCTTTGAAGCGTTTGATTATGGATATCTCAATGGCAAAGATGAAGTAGTAATGTATCAGCCTGAAGCTATATTCAAAGCGAAAGAGAAAGTTATGTCTTTGTCTGAAAGCTATGTCCCGCCATCTGAAAGAAAGGATATTTTGGTGTTGGGTCGAACCGGCTTAGGAGCCTTATATTCTGCTGCTCATACATTGAAACTTGGCAATTATGCATCTGACCATGATATTTTAATTGCCCAAAAAATAGCTTATGTAATGTGTGGAGGCGACCTTTCTAGTGCACAACACGTATCCGAACAATACTTACTGGATATTGAAAGAGAAGCTTTTTTAAGTTTGTGTGGTGAACAAAAAACTTTGGAGCGGATTTCATTTATGTTGGAAAAAGGAAAGCCGCTTCGTAATTAAATAATTAAAATAAAATATCATAATGCAGGAAGCATATATAATAGCCGGATATCGGTCGGCAGTTGCCAAAGCAGGGAAAGGCGGACTTCGTTTTATGAGGCCGGATGACACCGCAATCAAGGTAATTGAGCATTTAATAAAATCGGTTGAAGGTTTTGATAAAAGTTTGATTGATGACTGTATCGTCGGATGTGCTAATCCTGAAGGTGAGCAAGGCCTTCAGATTGGTAGATTAATTTCATTGCGGGCGCTCGGACAAGACGTACCAGGTATGACAGTCAACAGATATTGTGCATCAGGATTAGAAACTATTTCAATAGCCGTTGCAAAGATAAAAGCAGGTATGGGTCATGCCTATATAGCCGGAGGAACAGAAAGCATGAGTCTCATACCCATGACAGGATATAAGTTTGCACCCAATTATAATATCGCTTCAACAACGCCCAATTATATTGTGGGAATGGGGCATACAGCAGAAGCGGTGTCCAAGAAATGGAGTATAAGTCGTGAGGCACAAGACGAATTTGCAGTTAGATCACATCAAAGAGCCGCCAGTGCAATAGATTCAGGGAAATTTTCAGATGAAATTGTCCCGATTGACGTGGAAGAAGTCTTTGTTCAAAATGATAAAAAGCAGAATCGCTCATGGACGGTGACTGTTGACGAAGGTGTTCGGCGAGATACCAACATGGAAGCGCTGTCAAGGCTTAAACCCGCTTTTACCAATGGAGGAACTGTTACAGCCGGAAATTCTTCACAAACATCTGATGGTGCGGCATTTGTCCTGGTAGTCAGTGAGGAGTATGTCAACAAGTTTAATCTTAAGCCAATAGCAAGGCTCATATCCTGTAGCGTTGCTGGTGTGGATCCGTTGTATATGGGGATAGGCCCATGTGCTGCTATTCCAAAGGCATTACGCCAAGCCGGCCTCAATCAGCAAGACTTGGGTTTAATAGAGTTAAATGAGGCCTTTGCAGCTCAGTCTTTAGCAGTGATCAATGAACTGAAGTTAGATGAAGAAAAAGTCAATGTGAATGGTGGAGCAATAGCCTTGGGTCATCCATTGGGATGTACCGGCGCTAAATTATCTATACAGGTTATTAATGAAGCAAAGCGGCGAAATGAAAAATATGCAATGGTGACTGCTTGTGTAGGTGGAGGTCAAGGCATTGCAGGGATCTATGAGATATTATAAATGTAAATATGGATAAGTTGAGAATGAAAATAATTTCCTCAATTTATCCATATCAGTTTTGAAGTTTATAATCAGATGTTCTTATTTTTTTGAAAAAGTAAAGCTTAACTTTTCCTTCAGGTCCTTAGGTAACTCGGGGAGGTCTTCCTTAGGTATCATCATGGTTGAAAGATTATACAAATCATAAAAAATATGGTGTTTTTCAGCTGTTTTAGCCAAATAGTCATAACCTGATGAACCGCCTGTTCCTATTTTCCTACCTAAAGTGCGAAGAACCATCTGAGCATGTCGATATCGCCAAGCAGTCAAAAGTTCTTCTATATCCAATAATCGCTCTAATAATTGATTTGGTAATTGTAATATAGGTTCATCACGAAACAATTTAATGAATAGTGCTGCTAAAGTTGCCTTGTAACTAAATCTAAGCTTACCTTCTTTTACTAAGTTGTCATGTGTTTCCTGATCAAAAATGGAAGCAAAGTAGTTATTGGTAGTTCCGACCATTTTCAATCTCATATCTTTCTCTTGTTCTGAAAGGTATTTACTTTCTTTAATGGCATTTTGCTCTTTGTCAATCATTTTGTTGACGGCATCTTTATACACTTTCAAGAAATTATATTCATTGAACTTAAGGAATGGTGTTCTTTCCAGCCACGAAATCAAATCAGTAACCAATGTGCCGGCATGTTCGATGGAATCCAATTCTTGTTTTTCTTCCTCTGTAAATGGAGTGTGATAAGGCAAATTGTTATAGGTTACCCTTTGGTCACTTGGTAGTCCAAGCATTACTTCAACCTTTCTAAATTGGAAACTTTGAAATCCACTTGCAGGGAAAAGATAATTTCTGAATTCAAGAAAATCCATCGGTTTGATAGTTTCTATTACCCTGATTTGCTCTAATAATATATTCATTATGACCAATATTCGATCAAGCCTTGATACCGCTGTACCTATATTGCTTTCGTCTAAATAATCATTTTTAAACATTCTGGAAATGGATTCCAATTCGTGTATTATCTGCTTAAACCATAATTCGTACACCTGATGAATGACGATGAAAAGCATTTCATCATGCGCCGGCTTGTTTAAATCAACACTCCTCAGGTGTTGAGCAGTTAAGATTTTATCTAAACCCAAATATTTACGGTAGTGAATTGAAATGTATGGATCCTTAGGATATTCCATTATATATTATTTTAAATTATTATATGTTTATACATTAAATCTAAAGTGCATTATGTCACCATCTTTAACGACATATTCCTTGCCTTCAACACCCATTTTTCCTGCATCTTTGACAGCCGCTTCTGAACCAAGCGTGATATAATCATTATATCCGATAACTTCGGCACGTATAAAGCCTTTTTCAAAATCGGTATGGATGACGCCTGCTGCACCCGGAGCTTTAGTCCCTTCCTTGATAGTCCACGCCCTTACTTCTTTGACACCCGCTGTAAAATAAGTAATCAAACCAAGTAGTTTGTATGCTGCACTGATAATTTTATTAACTCCAGGCTCACTCAATCCGATTGCTTCCAAAAATTCTTGTCTTTCTTCCTTAGTCTCTAATTCAGCTATATCTGCTTCGATTCCCGCGGAAATCAATACCACTTCGGCATTTTCAGCTTTTACATGATCTACAATTGTTTTGCTATATTCGTTTCCTGTTATTGCAGACCCTTCGTCCACATTGCATACATACAATATAGGCTTAAAGGTTAACAATTGGAAATCTGATATTTCAATCAACTCTTCTTCACTTGCTTCAAAAGATCTGGCATTGTTGCCTCCTTCCAAATGCGTTAAAAGTCTTTGTCCTAGTTCATAGGTTACTTTTGCCGTTTTATCTCCTGTTTTGGTATTTTTTTGGAGCTTGTCAATCCTCTTTTCAAGTGTTTCGATATCCTTTAGTTGGAGTTCTGTATCTATTACGTCTTTGTCCCTAACCGGGTTGATAGAGCCATCAACGTGGACGACATTGTCATCTTGAAAACAACGGATAACATGGATGATGGCATCAACTTCACGTATATTAGCGAGAAATTGATTTCCAAGACCTTCACCTTTACTTGCCCCCTTTATCAATCCGGCTATATCTAAGATCTCTACTGTCGTGGGCTGGACCTTTTGTGGCTGGACAATTTCAGAAAGTTGATCCAGCCTGACATCAGGTACTGTGATGATTCCGAGATTAGGTTCTTTTGTAGCAAATGGATAGTTGGCTGCCAGTGCTTTAGCAGACGTCAAAGCATTGAAAAGGGTTGATTTACCTACATTTGGTAAACCTACAATGCCACATTTTAAAGCCATATATTCTTATTTTTAAGGTGCAAAGATATAGTTTATTTAGCCCAAATACTATTTCGATTTAAAAGTTTTGCTAAATGTATGAAAATCAATATTATATCGTTCTTTGAACCCAAGTGATGTTACAACTAAGAAAATTCTCTTCACAAAGCACAATTTATAATTCTCAATTCAAATGTTCAATTAACCATTCTTCAAAAGTCATGCATCATGAGTTAAAGCCTCCAGAACAACATCTATCATTTTTTCAACGGATTGATAAGGGTTTCGGCTAAATTTACCGTTTGGTCTATTCGCAAGAATAACATTTACGGATAAACAATGATGCCCCAATAGCTCACAAAGCCCATATAAACCAGATGTCTCCATTTCAAGATTTGTTATAGGACAACCGCCTATTGATTTTCCACTCAATAGGTCAAAGAGATTTTTTTCGGCCGGATTAAGTCTAAGCGTGCGTCCTTGTGGACCATAAAAGCCTGTATTAGATACGGTGATTCCATGGATACCCATGTTTTTATATTTTTCAATAAGTAAGGGACTTCCATAATTAAAATAGGGTGGAATAGGCCATCGGATATCCCAGGTGAGTAACTCATTTTCTTCAGGATGTTTTTCTCTTTGGTAGAAATGCATCAACCCATCCAATCCGATTGAACCCTTTGAAAGAATAATACTATCCACTTCGATATGTGGCAAAATAGTACCCGAAGTGCCTACTCTCATAATATCC
>CAKUWM010000124.1 GCA_934699305.1 uncultured Saprospiraceae bacterium
GAATTGTACAATAATATGATTGTCAATATATTAAGAAAATATTTATATGTCTTGCGAAAATACATTAAAAAAAATAATCATTTATTATTTCGAAAGTTAGGAATTTTTTATCATATTTGCACATAAGCAAATCAGTTTAATATTTTACTACCTAAAAAATAACATGTTAAGCGTACATTCTTTTACTTTTAATCCATTCCAAGAAAACACGTATATCCTGTTTGATGAAACCAAAGAGTGTATCATTATCGATCCCGGCTGTAATTCTTATAACGAAAATACAACGCTTTCTTCATATATAACCGAAATGGGATTAAAACCTGTCAGATTAATTAATACACATTGTCATATTGATCATGTGCTTGGCAATGATTATGTATATAGAACGTATGGTTTGAAGCCGGAATTTCATCGGGGAGAACAGCCGTTGTTGGATTCTATGGATAGGGTAGCGAAGATGTATGATATGCCAATGACGCCATCACCTGAGGCTTTGCGCTATATCGAAGAAGGCGAACATATTAATTTTGGAAACACCATCCTTGAAACTATATTGACGCCCGGTCATACACCTGCCAGTTTGTGTTTTTATTCTGCACATGATGGTATCTGTATTGCCGGAGATGTATTGTTTTATGGAAGTATAGGTAGGACAGACCTGCCCGGAGGTGATTATGACACACTCATTAATAGTATTGAACAAAAATTGATGAAACTACCCGATGAGACCATTATTTATCCCGGTCATGGTGAATCTACGACTATCGGATATGAGCGAAAAACAAATCCTTTTCTACAGTAGTAGAATATATAAATAATTTTAACCTGTTGATAATCAGTTTCTTTGGAGTTTAGCCATTTTAGACTTTATCGTTATAATGTATCATAAAACGTTTCAGAGTTAAATATTATTTAAAGACTATAATCACCACTCTTTAAGCATAATACTTTTTATAAATTTGTACATGAAAAAAATTATAGGTATTTATTTCCTGGCTTTGTTGAGCTTGACGTGCATTGCTCAGACACGAACTACAATTCATAAGTTGGCTTTTGGAAGTTGTGCCAACCAGGATGAAAAGCAACCCATCCTTGATTTGGTAACACGATACAACCCAGAATTCTTTATATTTCTCGGTGATAACATATATGGAGATACACGCGATATGAAAGTGTTGAAGGAAAAGTATGATAAGCTTGGCTCAAAGTCGGAATATCAACGTCTCAAGGCTGCAACCAAGATTTTGGCTACATGGGATGATCATGACTTTGGTGAAAATGATGCAGGCAGGCATTATCCCATGAAAGCAGAAAGTAAAGCCATCTTTCTGGATTTTTTTGGCGACTCAGAACAGTCTAATAGGCGCTTTTATCCCGGAATTTACAATTCATACGCCTATGGTGGATTGGGACAAAGAGTTCAGATAATCCTATTGGATACGCGTACATTCCGAGATAATTTAATACCATATAATGGGGGAAAAAAGAACGATGATCGGTATTTTTACCCATTGGAATATTCACCTCAAACTTCTAAGGACAGTACTTTGCTTGGAGAAGAACAATGGAAATGGCTGGAAGAGCAACTTAAGATACCTGCGGATGTGAGGATTATTGCATCAAGTATTCAATTTGGAGCTGAGTATAATGGGTATGAGACATGGGCTAATTTTCCTCATGAACAGCAGAGGTTTTTTAATGTCTTGAATAGAACAAAAGCCAATGGTGTTATTTTTATTTCCGGTGACGTTCATTATTCTGAAATTAGTGTCGTGAAGAAAGAAGGTGTGTATCCGATATATGATTTTACGTCGAGTGGAATAACTTCTACGTGGAAATTTGCTACTCCAAATATTAATAGAATTGAAGGACCGGTAATGGAAAATAATTTCGGATTGTTGTCATTTGACTGGAACGCGGACAATCCGACTCTTAAGATGGAGTGTATTGACAATAGGAATAATCAAAGGTTTGAATATACTATACCAATCAGACATTTAATTTTCGGACGCGAATAATATCAAATGTACATTGTACACTTTAATAGAGTTGAGGCAATTAGATTTTTTCCCAAACTTTACAACCTTCTGTGCAGTTTTTACAGATATCGATTTGGTCTCGACCTTTTAGGATTTGATTTCGAAATTGACGATAATTTTGATTGTGCCAGATTGTCTTAAATGAATCCGCTTTGAGGTCACCAAGTTGATATTTGGCATCTTTATCAAAGCAACATGGAACAACCATTCCGTTCCAGGTGATGACACAGCTATGCCATAGTTTCCAACAATGGTTTAAAAGTTCATTTTTAATAGAATATTTCCCGTCCGGACCTTGCTTATAGCGGCTGTACCTGTCAATTGTAGGGATTAACTCGTTACCATCTTCATAGTCGTAAATTTGTGCTGTCTTTAATTTTACTTCGTCCACGCCAATTTCTTCCGCAAGTCTGTAAATATCAGGGATTTGATGCTCGTTGGGCTTCACTACCAAAAATTGAAATATTATGTGTGGCGTTTTAGATTTTAATTGTCTTTTCCATTTTACTAAGTTCCTTGCGCCTTCAAGGACAGTTTCTAATTTTCCTTCACGCCTATAACTTTCATAAGTTTCTTGTGTTGTCCCATCAACTGAGATAATTATGCGACTGAGACCGGATTCGATGGTTTCTTTTGCTCTTTTGTCATCCAGAAAATGCCCATTGGTTGATGTAATCGTGTATATCCCACGTTGCGAAGCGTAGCTCACCATTTCTAAGAACTTAGGATTGATATAAGGCTCACCTTGGAAATAGAAAATTAAATAAAAAAGCTTATCTCCTAATTCGTCTATTATTTTTCTAAAAAAATCATCCTTCAGGTTGCCAGTGGGACGTGAAAATGCCCTAAGTCCGCTGGGACATTCCAGACATCGGAGGTTACAGGCAGTAGTGGGTTCAATACTAATGGTAATAGGCAGCCCCCATTGAATTGCTTTGCCGGTCCATCGGGTGAGATAATAAGAAGATACGACTTTGATTGCATTAAAGACTTTGATCGGCCTGACTTTCGAAAGAAAATGAAGTGAATCAGCATTGATTAGTTTCATGATACTAAAGGTACTGAATGTAAAGAAAATAACCTTTCTGCATTTTCAGAGGTCAAAGATGCTACATCATTGATGCTTAAACCTTTAATGGATGCTACACGTTGAGTTATTATTGGTATGTATGCACTTTCATTTCTTTTGCCCCGATGCGGGACCGGCGTAAGGTAAGGCGCATCGGTTTCCAGTAAAATTCGGTCGAGTGGAGCTTGTTCAATGACCGGTAAAAGATTCGTGTTTTTATAGGTTGACGATCCACCTATGCCAATGTAAAAGCCAAGTTCCATCAATGCAAACATCTGATCGACAGTACCCGAAAAGCAATGCATCACGCCTCCTGAGAGGGCAGTACGACGTGAAGTCAATATGTCAATAACTTCTTGTGTGCTGTCTCTGGAGTGAATACTTACCGGGAGGTTGTATTGATAACCCCAGGATAGTTGCTCTTCGAATGCTTCGCTCTGTATTCCAAATGTTGTCTTGTCCCAATATAAATCAATGCCAATCTCGCCTATCGCAATATAAGACCTTTTTTCAAGCCATAATTTTATTTGTGATAAAATCTGGCGGTAGTCAGACTTGACCGAACAAGGATGCAGACCCATCATGGAAAGACAATACCCTTTCGATTCATTTTCAAGTAAATGCATGGGCTCAATACTTGATAGGTCGATATTGGGGAGTAAAATGCGATTGACACCGGCATCTTTTGCTCGTTGCAACATGTCTATTCTATCCTCTTTAAACTCCTCGGCATACAAGTGAGCATGTGTATCAATCATTTAATAATAGTTTGGTCTAAAACAATTCGGATTGTTAAATAGTTGAGTGTTGGACAAAAAAATCCCCCGACGTTGTATCGGAGGATGTTTTTCGGATTGAATAGGATTAATTTACATAGGTGAGTCTCAAAGTAAAGCCGAAAACTTCAAGTACTGTGACCAAATTTTTTGAATCAAGTTTTTCAATTTTTAAAGTACCCACATCTCCATTGGTTGTTAACTGCAACTCAGTGTCGTTGTTTTTTAATAGCCAGGTTCCTTCTTCAACCACAGTGGCTCCTTCATCGCATTTTACGCCATTGTCAGTTGTGACAAATTTTCCATCTGTTGTAAATTTAGTGCAATCATCTAATTCACAAGCATCATAAGAATCGGCAGTATCATCGACATACACACCGGCATCATTTTTGATTTCTGATTTAACTAATTTCCAACAGGATGTCCCGGTAAGCATCTCGGTCTTTGTTTTAGGCGAATCTTCGTCTTTTTTACAAGAAGATAACAAACCTAATGAGCTGATCAAAAGAATTGATAAGATTAATTTCATTTTCATAGTAATTATATTTATAATGTTATTAAATTGCTAAAAATGTTATTTATCAATCAAATAAATAGATATTTTCATTGAAATCAGTTGGAGTGATTTATTAAAAAAATAATCTAAAGTATAGATGATAAAAAACTTTTCTAAGAATAAATTCTCGTCAAATATAGCAAAAAGAAATATACTTGTATCAAAAAGTAAAATATTTTTGTATTTTTTATACATTAATAAGAAAGTTGATAGTAGATAAATTATACGAATTGTAAAACCATTGATACTTTTAAATAGATTAATATGTATTTTCCATTAATTGGTCAATATCAAAAGTCAAATCGGTATTAATTTTAGTGATAACACATTTAATAATAATAAAGTCTTTGTATTTGAATCTCATCGTATGAAAGAAAAGAAAGTTAAATTTTATGTGGTATGGAAGGGCAGAAACACCGGAATTTTTGATTCGTGGGATAATTGTAAAAGCCAAGTATTTGGTTTTGAAGGAGCACAATATAAGAGTTTCCCCACCAAAGAAGAAGCACTCTTAGCTTTTCAGCGCCCTTATTATCAGTCTGTTTCTTCTAAAACATCAGTTAAACCTACTTTATTGACAGATAATAATGTAATCGTTAAGGATAGTATTAGTGTTGATGCTGCTTGCAGCGGAAACCCGGGGTTGATGGAATATAGAGGTGTCGATACACATACCAAAAAGGAAATCTTTATTCAAGGTCCATTTCGAGATGGAACCAATAATATTGGTGAATTCTTGGCGTTGGTGCATGCTCTTGCTTTACTGAAAAAATTAGGAAAAGAAAATATCTTGATATATTCAGATAGCCGAACAGCCATGTCTTGGGTGAAAAAAGGTAAAGCCAATACAAAGTTAGAACAGACAAAGCACAATGAATATATTTTCGAACTAATTCGCCGTGCTGAAGATTGGCTCAGAGATAATACGTACCAAAACCCAATTGCCAAATGGGAAACTGAAAAATGGGGCGAAATTCCAGCAGATTTTGGTCGAAAATAAAGATATATAGCTTCCTATGTATTAAAATTTTGCAAATTTAACCCTATAATCAACACTCACTTTACCGCGCTTCATATTTTCTAATTTCCTTTTTATCAATTGCTTTTTAACTGCGCCTAATTTTTCGATAAACAATCTTCCCATCGTATGGTCGTATTCGTGTTGTATAACCCGTGCATCTATGCCATCATAGACTTCCTCTTGTACATTAAATTGTTCATCCTGATACCTTATTCTGATAGTTGGTTGGCGTTCGACTTCACCACGAATATCCGGAATACTGAGGCATCCTTCTTCGTAAGACCATAACTCACCCTCTTCAGCCAGAATCTCTGCATTGATAAAGGCCTTTTTTATTCCTTTAACGTTATTTTCTTCTTTTTTTACTTGAAGCGTATCAACTACAAAGAGTTTAATATTTAGTCCTATTTGTTGGGCAGCAAGACCCACACCATTTGCTTGATACATTGTCTCAAACATATTACTTATCAATTGTCCAAGGCCAGGATAGTCCGGATTTATTGCAGTTCCTTCTTTTTTTAATACCGGTTGACCATATATATATATAGGTAAAATCATATTTCAGTAAATGCTATTTTTATTTAATAGTTTAAAAGTGATTCAAATAATCCTGCAAAATTATAACTGCCGCCATTTTATCAACTAAACTTTTATCTTTTCTTTTTTGTTGAGGAACACCCATTTTAATAATTGTCTCTTTTGCTCGTACGGATGTAAATGCTTCATCGTGCAAAATTACTTCAATATGTGGATAATTTTTCTTGATTTTACGTTGTAAGCCGACAATTTGGTGCATAAATGATACAGGTGCTCCATCCCTATGGACAGGATGTCCTATTACAACCTTTTCAACTTCTTCTTTGGAAAAGTATTCTGCTAAAAATGCCCACAGCTGGTCAGAGGGTTGAGTGGAAACTGCATGCACCGCAATTTGCAATACGTCGGTCGCCGCAATTCCACAACGTTTAGTACCATAATCAATGCATAGTATCCGTGCCATCTTCTTTGGATGATAGATAATATAAAATGTTACTGTTGGCTGGTCTGAAGACTTTTTGAGCTACTTTAAGTAGATTTCCGGAAGTTATTTTCTTATAAATATCGATTTCCGTGTTTATAAGATTGACATCGCCGAGACTTTCGAAATATGCCAAATTCATAGCTTTATTGGTTGCACTATATTCTGAGAAAACTAAGGTTGTTATGCATTTGTTGATAACTTTATTTAATTCTCTATCTTCCAATTTAGTGGAAGCTAACTCGTCTAATATTTCCCATAAAGCCTCTTCGCCTTTTTCCGGATTGACTCCTTTTGCCAATTTGCCGTCAATTATAAGCAAACCTTCTTCACTAGTACCATTAGTATAGGCATCAATAGATGAGAAAAGCCTTTTTTGTTTGACTAAGATTTGATAAAGCCGCGCAGAGCGACCATTGGCTAAGATGTCGGATAAAATATCGCACGCATAGAAGTCCACATCCTTTCGTGAAGGAATGTGAAAAGCCATATATAATGCCGGGATCTGTATATTTCTTCTTACAATTTGTCGTCTTTGTTTTTTTTGGACTCCCTCTTTGACAATATTGGTCGGCTGTTGAATTTTGTTTTCGATTTGACTAAAAAGCCGAAAGATGGTCGATTTTACTCTCTTTTCATTAAAATTACCTGCTATTACTAAAATGGCATTTGCCGGATAGTAAAAAGAATGATAAAAATCGGAGGCATCCTGAATTTTGGTCTTTTTGACATCATTGGGTTTGAGGCCAATTACTGGCCATCGATAGGGATGCCTCTTAAATGCCATTTTGGAAATAAGGTGCCACATGTCGCCATAAGGCTCATCTAAAGTTGTTTCATAAAATTCCTCAACAACCACTTTTTTTTGAACTTCAAATTCATCCTCAATGAGACTGAGATGTTGCATTCGATCCGCTTCCAAAAATAATAATGCATCAATGTTGGCGGCGGGGGCATAGCTATAATAATTGGTAATGTCATTTGAAGTAAAGGCATTGTTCTCACCGCCAGCTCGCTGTATAGGCAAGTCAAAATCAGGAACAGAATTAGTCCCGGTAAACATTAAATGTTCAAAAAGATGTGCAAGACCGGTATGGCGTTTGTTTTCATTTTTAGAACCGACTTTGTATAGCATATTGACCACAACAAGCGGTGTAGTTGTATCTTTATGCAAAATTACCGTCAATCCATTATCCAAAACAAATCGCGAAAAATCAATCATGACGCAAAGGTAATAGAATAAATAAAATGAGATATAATATGGTTTATGAGAAAATTTTAAACCTGAATTCAGCAGTAAAGGTTTTGGAAAACCTTATAGTACTGATTATGAAGTCAATCTCAATGTCTGAATCGTTTTGATAGTTTCTTTATACCATTGATTATGCCAATAAGAAAACAATTATAATTATCTATTATTATCGAAAAGACGGGATTTCTTTAAAATCTAAATGCTCCCGATAGATAGCTATCGGGAGGATAAATGTTTAGGTCAATGTTATTGGACTATTACATATATCCAATC